>JBEION010000179.1:0-2798 GCA_040377565.1 Candidatus Nanopelagicales bacterium
GACCGCAATACTGATCAAGCACGCGCTTGCGTAAGCCGCGTTGGTGATAATGCCTGGTAAAAAGAAATTGTCTGCGTTACCGGTTCGCTGGGCTAAAAAGGCTGCAATACCTATGCCTATTAATCCTGAGAAAATCTGCTGTAACGATTGCCTGCGCACTAATCGCAATAACGCAAGCACTGCGGCGGTTCCAACGGAGGCGTAAAGCGTAGTTTCTAAGTTTCGATCGGTAACTAAGTAAGCGATCGTGAACACTACGAATGGCAATCCAGAATCAATTACGCCCGACCAGCCGCCTAAAGCTGAAGCAAGTAAGGCCGAATCGTCTTTGATTTCAGAGACAACGTCTTCATTAGCTGGATCTGAGTCCTTGATTGGATCTGGATTAGCGTTACTCACGTTATAACTGTAACCAGTTAACTTCGGAAAATACTCATCCGCACTTAGAGCTGGATATGAAAGTTGCCAAACTTCGTATCGTTGGAATCAGATTGACTCCCCTGCGACAAATCACCGTTAGGCGCACTCGGACTTCGCAACGCTAGACGTTCGCCAGGTGGGATCGGTTCGTCACCACGATTGATCACAAGTTGAGAAATAACTTCGTCGATGTCTGGTCCAGCATCAGGGTTTGGGTGTCCACTCAGTAATGCCCCATCGCCACTGATCACTGCGCGAACTAACCAACGCGAGCCACGCACGCCGACAAACCGAACTGGTTGCACGTGGGCATTTCCATCGAGGTCAACTGTTGGCATTACCGCATGAATTTCGGTGCCGAAGCGTCCCATCTCTACCGTGCAATCAACTTTTTGATCGCGTAGGCCTGATGAGATTGCATCGCGCATAGTTGCCCATAGATCATCATTTACGGCTGCAGCAAAAATCTGCACCTCTGCAATCGTCATATTCAGATGCAGTGAAACCGATTTACCTTTGCCAGAACGTGGATCTAAATCCAAATGAACTTCAAGTCCTGGAATGTTTGGCAAAAACACTGCGCCAAGATCAAGCATGGAACTTGTATCTAAATCAGAACTGAACTCAAGTGGACCTTGTGTCATGAGGAAATACCTGTTGAGCCAAAACCTTTGTCACTGCGATCAGTGTCAACAAGATTTTGCACTTCAATGAACTGAGCAGTCGTAACTTCTTGAATAACTAACTGTGCAATCCGACTACCAGCTGGAAGTGAAACAGTTTCGCTTGGATCTAAATTGATCAAGCAAATCTTTAGTTCGCCTCGATAACCTGAATCGATTGTGCCGGGGGTGTTAACAATTCCAATTCCGTGCTTAGTTGCTAAGCCTGAACGGGGGTGAACTAGCCCGACATAGCCAGTCGGCAAAGCAATTGCTACTCCAGTTGCTACCAGTGAGCGCTCTCCTGGTTTCAATGTGACATCTTCGATGCACACTAAATCTGCACCAGCATCACCATCGTGTGCATACTTTGGTGCCTGCGCTAATTCATGCAGCAACTTAAATTCGATGTTGATTTTGCTCATGGCGCAATGTCTAACTTCTTGACATAGTTCAGTGCATTTTCATCACTTGCTGCTTTCGCCAGATCTTCTTGGCGACCATGTTTGGTGAAATGCTCAATTGGAACCTGCATGTAAAGCGAACCAGCTTCAACCGCCAATGGACCATCTGGAGAATTCAATCGGCCTTCTGCAGTTGACCAGATTTTTCGACCGCTGATTGCCTGCATAGTTGCCTGGATGTAAACCAAAGTGCCGACTGGAACCGGTAGTCGATAGGAAACTTCTAAGTGCGCTGTCACGGCTGGTGCTCGCACTAACCAGTTAGTTGCACCTAGCGATTCATCAAAAGCCAGCGACAAAATTCCACCATGCGCAATACCCGGCGCTCCTTGATGATGTTGCGTCACTTCGAAAACCGCTTGAGTTGTCATGCCTTCGCCCGCTTCAATCAACATGTGCAAACCAGTTGGATGATCGATACCGCAGCCAAAGCAGTTGTTGTAGTGACTGGCTATTACTTCGCCTGGCTTCGGCGCATCTGGATGACGCTGTGGTGCCACGGCCTCGCTAGGGATACTCAGCGGGTGAATCTCGCGACCAATTCGTTCCATGTTCTTTAGAGTATCGTTTCTAATAAGTCACTCTTGATGCAGAGACCCGTAATCCGAAAAGTGAGTTGTTAAATGACTACCGAAGGTGTCGACGGAAAGAATCCGGTGTTCCAAGAACGGCTTTGGCCTTCAATTGGGCAGTGGACTTTCGCATTCATCATGACTGTGTCTTTAGGAATCGCATACGGCCGTGCATATGGCAATGATCTTGGCGTAATTGTTGCGATAACAACCACGCTGGCTGCAGCCATTGGAATTGCGGTTAATACCCCGCTAATTCAAATTGATGAATTGAACTTTCGAGTTGGCCGAGCTCGCCTGCCACTTCAATATGTTGGCAAGCTTCAGAAACTTGATGACCAGCAATCGCGTCGCGCACGATCAACTGATGCAAATTCAAATGCACATTTCCAATTACGCGGCGGAATCAAGAACACAGTCATTGTTGAAGTGACAGATCCGCAGGATCCGCATCCTTATTGGCAGGTTTCTACCCGTAAACCAGATGCCTTAATTGCTGCGTTGACCAACGCAAAAAATATTTAAGACTGTTTAAACGCAGTCGAAATTTATTGAGACTGCTTATGCGCAGTCTTTACAAATTGGCTGGCCTTTAACTTCCTTAGCCAAAGTGCTGCGGTGGTGAACTAAGAAGCAGCGTGAGCAAGTAAATTCATCAGCTTGCTTCGGGATGACCATAA
>JBEION010000150.1:0-3277 GCA_040377565.1 Candidatus Nanopelagicales bacterium
CCAATCACCATCCCAGCAAGTGTCACGAGCATCGAAGGGGGCGCTTTTTTTAACGTAAACAAAGTCACCACTATTACGTTTGCGCCTGGGAGCAATCTTCAAAGCATTGGTGCAGGCGCGTTTGAGGACATGGGTCAACTAACGTCCATCGCCATCCCAGCAGGTGTTACAAGCATCGGTAACGGTGCATTCAAATCGACATGGAATCTATCCTCCATCTCGGTTGACCCAGGTAACCAGAATTACCGTGCGATCGATGGCGTACTCTTCGATAAAAATATAACAAACCTGATCCAATATCCAGCTAAAAAAAGTGATGCTTCATACAGCATCCCGGCTAGCGTCACCAGTATTTCTGACGGAGCTTTCATGGGGGCATATTTACCGAATGGATTAACTATCCCGGCTAGCGTCACAAGTATTGGGCCCTCTGTATTTCGGTACACCGGCTTTCCTGTCTTATTCCTAGGGGACACTGCGCCAACAGTTGCTGGTGGAGCTTTCAGTGACCTTCGTACTTCTGCAAAGGCCTTCGTCAGAAAGAACGCAAGTGGATTTGGAACTCCAGGTACTCGATGGAATGGGATTCAGCTCGGCTCTTTCAACACAGTTTCATTTAACTCAAAAGGTGGTTCAACAGTTGCTTCCCAGGATTTTATTGTTATTGAGGGTATTGCCGGAAACATCACAGAACCAGCCTCGCCAACTCGTGATTGCTCTACCTTTGCTGGATGGTCTGAAACTGACGGCGGGTCAGCAGTTGAATTCCCATACATACCCGGGGTGGACTCAGACATCACTCATCATGCAAAGTGGAATCTAATTCCTTGCATTGGAACACCTGGGGCAACACCAAATTCAAAGGTAGTTAACATTCCTGCAGGCGTGGCCGAGGCAACTATTCCAGCCACCGATGCACTGCCAGCAATTAAGTTAAACCTTGCGGGAGTCACTGGCCAAGCAGTTGTCACAGTTGCTCCAATTTCCAATCCAGATCCAGCAAACTCACCATTTAGTGCTGGCGTATCGACAAAGGTCGTGGACATTAGCGTCACCGGCATTACCGGCAAGGTAACTGTTTGTCTCGATGGTGGTGCTGGAGATAGCCTGTTCCACTTCACCGCAGGCGCGTGGGTAGCCCTACCTGAGCGAAGCTATGTGAACGGTCAAGTGTGTGGCGTTACTTCAAGCTTCTCGCCGTTTACTGCAGCAATCCCAGCAAAGACTCCTGCAGAAATTGCGGCTGAGATAGCAGCAGCAGAACTAGCCTCTAGAACAATCAGCGCTAAACAGAAATACCCATTGCGTTCACTAGCTAACCAAGCTGGAATCAAAATCGTTTCGCCAAAAGCCAAAGTCACAACAACTATTGCTGGTTCATCCAAGAAGGTTTGCACCAAGTCTGGTTCAACTCTAAAGACACTTGTGGCTGGTAACTGTGTAGTTACTTACACAGTTCAAGAGCCAAAGCAAACCATTAAAACCTCCAAGAGCCTTGCTGTTGGCGATGTTGGTAGTGGGTCGGCTTGGAGTGCAAAGAGTAACTATTCAATGAACGCCGTGGCATCTGCTAATGGCATCTCTCGAAGCGCAAAGGGCAAACTTTCGATGACCGTTGCAAAGTCATCCAAAGGCATCTGTTCTAAGTCTGGTTCAAATCTAAAGATGCTTAAGGCTGGAACTTGCAACGTGACTTTCACGGTTGATGAGCCAAAGCCAGCGGCTACAAAAGTTACTAAGACATTTGTTGTGAAGTAGGTATGCGTCCGTTACCAGATCCAGATTGGACACTTCCAAGTTTTCCAAGCGTTCCCAGCGTGGAAGACATGAATGCGCTCGGCGCCAATGATTGACACGGTTGCAGAAGCTGCTGACTTCGCTGCCCGCGCTCGCAAGCGAGGCATTCGCGCTGTAGGTGTGATGATTGAAACTCCAGCGGCGGCCCTATTGGCTGACAAGATTTTGGCTGAAGTTGATTTTGCATCGCTTGGTACAAACGCCTTGACGCAATATGTAATGGCAGCTGATCGACTCGATTCCCGCTTAAGTGACCTAACTTCTTCATGGCATCCAGCGGTATTGCGAATCATTGGCTCAGCTGGCGACGCAGCAACCACGTTGTCACGACCAATTGGTGTTTGTGGTGAAGCGGCCGCTAGCCCTCATTTGGCAGCAGTTCTGGTTGGCCTTGGTGTCACGAGTTTGTCTATGGCACCGAGTGCACTTGCCGAAGTACGCGGCTTTTTGTCGGGTGTGGATCGTGCTACCTGCATTAAGGCTGCGCAGGCCGCTTGCAACGCTGCTAGTGCCGAAGACGCTCAAGCCATCGCTCGCTTAATTCTTGGTGATTAACTCTCAAGCTCAAGAAGCTATAGCCACAAGGAATTCAAAGAACTAAATTCGCTATTTCGATTCCGGATAAACCAGTGGATGCGAAACTAATTTCTGAGCTTTGGCTTTACTGAAATCCAAAACCTGAAGACTGATGGCAAGTGACACATCCGCTTTTTCCGGACTCAAATCTTCGGTCACGAAGACACCACTCATGATGCCGGCAAGGGAATAACCCCAGAGGTAAACTCGCTCTTCAAATTGATCTACCGCTATCTCTTCTTTGCTTGCTGCTTTTTGCAGGGTAGCAAGTGCCAAGGGTCTGACGGCATTAATGACAAAGGAAGAATCTGCAAGCGTATTTTTAAGAATTCTGGCAAATTGTGGGTGAGTTTGTTTAGCTCTGATTAGCTTTCTAAACACATCGATCATGCCCTGAAAACTGGAACCTGGAATTTCGTCACCGTGTGCCCACAACATGAATTCCTGCCAGGCATCTGCAAGGGCCTCCGATAGGAGAACTTCTTTGTTTTCAAAGTAGTTATAGATAGTTGTTGGGGAAACTTGAGCATTAGTTGCCAGTTGTTCAATGGTGGCATTAAGGCCAGCCTCGGCAAGAACGTCTTGGGCCGCCTTGATCAGCGATGCCCGATTTCTGGCGGTATAGGCGGATTGTCTATTTATAGGTTCCGCCTGCTTTTTTGTTGCCATGGCCCAAGTGTATAGAGATTTGGGATCCATTTAAGAACAGTTCAACGACTGTTAAGGCGCGCCTTGCCTTTTACCGCTTGACAATGCGGGTTTATATGAAACCATATTCCAAACTTGGGCTAGTACCTCAAACTTGGGCTAAAACTCCAAACTTGGGTCTAGATCCGCCAATCTAAACAGGAGCCACATAGCAATGCGCAGGTTAGCCACCGTAGTAACAACCCTTGCCTTATCA
>JBEION010000096.1:0-4192 GCA_040377565.1 Candidatus Nanopelagicales bacterium
CAGTCAGCATTAGTTATTACGACAAAAACCCCCACCTGATTTAGGTGGGGGTTTTTTCTTGCGCTGAATCTTGAGAAGGTTAACTAGTTTCCAGTTAATGTCTGTCTGCGCTCTTTGGCGAAGGCATCGGCTAATGGATCATCAAACGGTCTCATTGGGCCAGCAGCACACTGCAAAACTGCATCAGCTAGTTCAGGGTTTCTGGCAAGAGCTGGACCGTGCATGTAGGTGCCAAATATGTTTCCGTGCCAAACCCCTTCTTGCTTGCTAAAGCCATTTCCCACGCCACTAAGCACTAGTCCAAGTGGTGGCATGTCTTCGCCTAGGCGAGTTAAGCCTTGATGGTTTTCAAAGCCCGTCAGCAAAGCCAAGCCGCCGCGACTTGGTTGAATGACTAGTTCCCCAACGCTTCGTGGCGAGGCGTCGTAAATGGTGTGCGCGTCTACTAGACCCAAACCTGATACGGCATTGCCACTGGAGTCAGGCAAGCTCTCGCCAATGATTTGAAATCCAGCACAAATAGCCAGCACTGTGGCACCTCCGGCTGCTGCGTACTGAAGTCCACCGTCTTGCTTTAACATCTCGAGTGCGGCCGACTGCGGGCCATCTTCGCCACCACCTAAAAGATAAATGTCGCCAGATCTAGGAACAGCCATTCCTGGGGTTACTTCTACTAACTGGACATCAAGGTTTCGAGCTTTGGCTCTATGCATCAGAATTTCGGCATTGCCCTGGTCCCCGTAGGTGCCAAGTAAGTCGTGGTAGAGCCGGACAATAGTAAGACTCATTGCGCGCCACCCTTGCCTGCAGTGATTCCAAGTTCTGTAGCAAGTAGATCTTGATACGCGGTATAGCTCACAATCGCTTGAATTGGCTCGCTTGAAAATTCTGTAACTGCTTGCGCAAAGCTTGAGGCAACAGACACTTCGATACCTTGCACACTCAATCGATAGGCGACATCGAGCCGTCGCTCCCCAGTGCAAATCACGCGCTTGCCCCGCAACTTCGCATAATCGATGTCCCACAGCCACGAAGTATCGCGCCCGTCAATGCCTCGAGCGTTAACTGAGAGTACGACCTGATCTGCTAAGACATCCCCAAGTGCCTGTCTCCAGCTTTCTGGGTTCTTTGCCAGGTGCGTTGGGACAACTTTCCCGCCTGCGGTAAAACTATGGATTCGATCTGGCGCCTGGCTGATTAGGTCAGTGGCTTCATCCGCCAAGATTTCAGCTCCCATTAACCGCGCTGCTTCAATCACCAAAACTGTATTGCGTTGTGGTCCATCTAGGCGCTTATCGGATCTTACGTCTGGCAACTTTGCCCCTAGGCCACATGCACATGCGTAATCACCCGTAGACCAATCCAAGATCGCTGCGCAATTAGGACAGGTAGCTGCATCTGGGTGCCTGCGGCCGCTGAATGAAACTCGAATCACGTGACCTGCTTGCGCCACTGCATGTTCCAGGAATGGGTCATCCCGATCAATCACAAATGTCACATCGTCATTCGTAAATGCTTGATGCCAGAGGTTAGAAACCTTGCGCACTTCGCCCGTGCGGTGCAACTGGTCTCTGGACAGGTTCAACAGAACTATGACTTTTGGAGAAAGCTTTTGATACATGTCTGGCAAATACATTTCGTCACATTCGACTACCGCGAATCTGTTTCTTGGCAGTTGGGCTAACAGGGCTGCAATCCCGGCTGGCATGTTAGCGCCGGACTCACTGGTGCTAACTCCTTCGCCCGCAAAGTCGCGAAGGATGTTTGCCAAATTTCTCGTCGAAGTGGTTTTGCCATTAGTTCCAGACACTAAAACAATGTCTCGACCTGCGCTCAATTTAGATATCGCACCGGGGTCAAGTGCAAGAATTACTCGCCCACTTAGAGTTTCGCCGCGACCACGGCCTAGCTTTATAGACAGCCGACCTGATAACTCGCCAGCCTTACAAGCCGTTGCGAGTCTTAGTTTGCTGAACACAAATGATCTAGCGCTTATTACTTAACGAATTGTCCGCGGTAGTACTCGAATACCAATCCGTAAATCGCCATCATTAGAGCAAATAAGCCAGCGACCATCATCCACCTGGCAAATACAAAGCCAAGTACAAATACAAATGTGGATGCGCCAATTGCAAATGGCCACCAGGAGTGTGGCGAGAAGAAGCCGTAGTCAGTATCGGCATCAGAGATTAGTGCGGTCTCAACGTCTTCTGGAAGAGTGCCGACTCGCTTTGATGTGAATAGTACGTAGAACGCGATCAGGAAGGCAAGGCCTCCAGTTAAAGCAAGAAGAGAAGTTCCAACTACGTCACCGCTCATAAACCAATAGACGATTCCAATACCGAAGAAAAGTACAGTTCCGTATGCAAATAGCTTGCCACCGACAATCATTTAACTACCTCTAACCCTTTGATCCATTGGCAGCATTTTCAAATGCTTTATCGCGATCTGCTTGCTCCATTGCAGCAACTTCTGGGTGGTGCAAATCAAACGCTGGTCGCTCACTGCGAATCCGCGGAATCTCAACGAAGTTATGGCGCGGTGGTGGGCATGATGTAGCCCACTCAAGTGAAGCACCCCAGCCCCATGGATCATCGCAATTAACCATTGGTGCGTACTTGTTGGTCTTGTAGATGTTCCAGAAGAACACAAACGTAGATGCGCCAAGCACGATCGATCCCACTGTGGAAATCATATTGAGCGTTGTAAATCCGTCGCTAGCCAGATAGTCGGCGTATCTACGAGGCATACCCTCAACGCCTAGCCAGTGCTGTACTAAGAACGTGATATGGAAACCAAAGAAGACTAACCAGAAGTGCAGCTTGCCCAATCTTTCATCCAGCATTTTTCCGGTGAACTTTGGCCACCAGAAGTAGAAGCCAGCAAACATTGCGAAAACAACAGTGCCGAATACTACGTAGTGGAAATGTGCCACCACAAAGTAGGAATCACTTACGTGGAAATCAAGTGGTGGTGCGGCCAAGATAATTCCGGTTAAACCACCAAACAAGAAGGTAGTTAGGAAGCCGATAGTCCATAGCATTGGAGTCTCGAAGCTAACTGATCCTCCCCACATAGTTCCAATCCAGTTAAAGAATTTAACGCCAGTAGGCACGGCTATGAGCATCGTCATGAATGCGAAGAACGGCAGGTTAACCGCACCCGTTACGTACATGTGGTGAGCCCAAACTGCAACGGAAAGTCCCGCGATCGCAATTGTTGCAAACACAAGACCCTTGTAACCAAAGATTGGCTTGCGGCTAAACACCGGAAGAATTTCGGTAGCAATACCGAAGAATGGCAGCGCCAAAATATAAACCTCTGGATGTCCAAAGAACCAGAATAAGTGTTGCCACAAAATCGCTCCACCATTTGCAGCGTCGAATACCGTAGCGCCAAACTTTCGATCGGCTTCAAGCATCAACATTGCAGCGGCAAGAACCGGGAAAGCCATCAGCACAAGAACGCTGGTAAGCAAGACGTTCCAAGTAAAGATCGGCATGCGGAACATGGTCATGCCAGGTGCACGCATTGTGAAGATGGTTGTAATGAAGTTAACCGCACCCAAGATACTTGCCATACCTGACATGGTCAGACCAAGAATCCAAAGATCTGAACCCACGTTTGGTGAGTTGATCACGTTTGAAAGCGGAGCGTAAGCAAACCAACCAAAACCTGCAGCGCCACCTGGTGTTAGGAAGCCAAGCATTACGATGATGCCGCCGAACAGGTACAGCCAGTAACTGATCATGTTCAAACGTGGGAAAGCAACGTCTGGAGATCCGATTTGCAGCGGCATAATTGCGTTTGCAAAACCTGCGAACAAGGAGGTCGCAAACAAGAACAGCATCAAGGTGCCGTGCATAGTGAACAGCTGGTTGTATTGCTCGTTGCTGACAAACTGCAGACCTGGACGAGCGAGTTCAGCGCGAATTACCAGCGCCATCAATCCAGCGATTGCAAAGAATGCAAACGATGTCACCATGTATAGGTTTCCAATGACCTTGTGGTCAGTAGAAGTCATCCAGCCAACAACTTTGTTGCCTTTTTTCGCTGGTGGACGCAATGGAGCCTGCGAAGTTGTAGTTACTGGCTTATCTAGAATTGCCATTAGGAGACTCCTGCTACTTCAGATCGACCTGAGTCGAGCTTGCCAATTTGTCCGCGTTCTTTTAGATCTGCAATGTGCGCG
>JBEION010000087.1:0-4437 GCA_040377565.1 Candidatus Nanopelagicales bacterium
ACTTCTTTGGTTTCCCGCAGAACTATCCAGCGAATAAACCAAACATTGGTATTGGGATCTGCTTTAACTTGTGGCACACGCCAACGCAGGGGACCGGAATGCTCGTGTGTTAGTTCCTTATGAGGATTTGTGAAATCTCGATCAGAAAGCAATGAAGGATTGTCTGGATCTTCGTGCAGCATGATCAATTCCGGAATTGGAATTAAATGCAGATCCAAGCGCTGAGTTTGAATCAAGTTAGTCAACTTAGGCATCTAGCGCCTTTACAATCCGAATCCAGACCAAATATGCGCCAGTTAACAGACAAGCCCCTGCTAGTTCTAGTTCTGGTCTGATTGGCACATATCCATCAGCTGCATCAAATGCGGAAACAATTCCGATGTTGTTAACTAAAGCGAACCCAACCCAAGTTAGCCACCAAGTCAAAGTATCTTTTCCGATCAATGACTTTGCTTCATCGCTGCCTTCGGCCTTCAAAAGATCTTCGATGATGTTCTTAGGAAACCAAAGCGAAACAACTGGAACGATCCAACTCCAGAACACCCAAGGACGTTTTAGGCGCATCGCAGCTGGGTTAGTTGCAGTCGCTGCGATGTGCAATTTCTTTAACCAGAGACTGGTAATCACCCAAGAGCTAATCATCGTGATTGGGATGATTACGGTCATTGCGTCATATGCCGTGACTATCTGATCGGCAGCCGTGCCAGATGCGAGTTGGTCTCGATAACTCTGGGCACTGGGAATCGAAGCTAACGCCACAATCCAAACAGCGGCCAATAGTGAAGAGCTGGATGCAATTACTTGCCTTCCCGACATTGGCTTTGCAGTTGTTTCGGACATGTCTTTAATTCTGCACCACTGATTGAGATATTCTTCTCGGCACACCTATGAAATTCAGATTCCTCACGCCATACACTTGGGTTATTCAAACTTGAAAGGGCTGAAAATGTCAGATCGAATCGAACCAACAATCACAGTTCTCGGTGGCAGCAATATTGCAGTACCGCCAGCAGCGCTAAAGCCAAACAGCATCGACGGCCAAATGGAATCAGTACTTATGGCATGGATCTCACCAGATGAAGCAATCGAAACTGGAATCTGGGAATGCTCGCCAGGCACATTTATCGTGCATCGCGATGGCTATGACGAAATCGCACAAATTCTTTCTGGCTCAGCAACAATAACTGGCGAAGATGGAACTGTCGTTGAACTAAAAGTTGATTCAACAATCGTTACGCCAGAAGGCTGGCGCGGAACTTGGGTTGTGCACGAGCCAATCCGCAAAATGTTTGTAATTCGTCGCTTCAAGAAGTAACTCGCAATAGATAGGTACCTGAAATGAATCCTGAAGACATTGTCGGTCCCGTTGAAGGAACTAAGGTTCCACGGTTTGCTGGTGAATCAACTT
This sequence comes from Candidatus Nanopelagicales bacterium, assembly GCA_040377565.1. GTDB lineage: Bacteria > Actinomycetota > Actinomycetes > S36-B12 > UBA5976 > UBA5976. The sequence continues at coordinate 1,409 of JBEION010000087.1, forward strand.
TCTCTCGATTGCCACGTATTGATCAGGTTTCTGATTACGACGTAGCGATCCTAGGTGCACCGTTTGATGGTGGCGTTTCGTACCGTCCCGGTGCTCGCTTTGGTCCAATGGCAATTCGTCAGGCATCTCGCCATTTGCGTCCGGCATATCATCCAGATTTACAGGTTGCACCGTTTCGCACGATTCAAGCGGTTGATGCAGGGGACATTCCTTGTAATCCATTTGATATCGATAGTGCACTCAAGCAAATCGATGATGGCGCGAGTGAATTAGTAAGTGACAGTCGCAAGCTTGTAACTCTAGGTGGCGATCACACTGTCACTCTTGGATTACTTCGCGCATTAGTAAAGGTGCATGGCCCAATCGCCATGATTCACTTTGATTCCCATCTTGATACTTGGGATAGCTACTTCGGAGCCGATCGCACGCATGGAACTTTCATGCGCCGAGCTTTCGAAGAAGGCTTGCTAATCGAAGACAAGTCACTTCACGTGGGTATTCGCGGTCCGCTTTATGACCAACAAGATCTAATTAACGACAAGAACTTTGGTTTCTCAACCGTTCGCGCGGCTGATTTTGATCGCATGGGAGTGGAAGAAGTTATTGGACTTGCTCGCAAACGCGTAGGGGATAGCCCGATGTACCTATCTATCGACATCGACGTGCTAGATCCTGCATTTGCGCCAGGTACTGGAACTCCAGAAATGGGTGGATTCACCTCGCGTGAGTTGTTGAGTCTGGTTCGCGGAATGCCAAGAGAACAAATGATTGGTGCTGACATTGTTGAGGTTGCTCCGGCTTATGACCATGCCGAAATAACATCGCTTGCGGCCGCAACTTTGGCCTACGAAATCATGTCGCTTATGGCGCTAAACGTTACGGACAAGAAGGGCTAAACCATGTCTCTGACTTCACCAGATGAAATGTTGCGAGTTGATCCAGATCCAATTCGTCAGGCTCGGATTGATTTAGCTGCGGCGCATCGATTGGCAGTCTTTTACGGGTTCCATGAAGGAATCGATAACCATTTTACGCTGTTAGTTCCAGGTTATGAAGATCGCTTCTTCTTGGCACCATTTGGTTTGCACTGGTCAGAAATTCAAGCCAGCGACTTCATGATTGTTGATCTTGATGGCACGGTTTATGAAGGCAGTGGCCTAGTGGAAGAGACTGCATTCTTTATTCATGCGCCAATGCATGGCAGCGCCCGCAAACTACGCGCAGTTCTGCACACTCACATGCCGTATGCAACTGCATTAGCGATGTTGGATGAACCAGATCTAGTTATGGCAAGCCAGAATGCGCTTGGCTATCGTGATGACGTTTTCTATGACTGCGATTACAACGGCCTAGCTCTAGATCGTTCCGAAGGTGAGCGCATGACGCGCGCCTTGGGGGAGAAGTCGATTCTGTTACTTCGTAACCATGGCATTGTCACAACCGGCGCAACAGTTGCCGAAGCTTTCCATCATCTGTATTTCTTCGAGCGCACTGCTGAAGTTCAGGTTCTAGCGCAATCAACTGGTCAGATGATTCGCGAAGTTCCAAAAGACATCGTGGATATGACTGTTGAGCAGTTCAAGGATTCAACTCACCTTGATGGATATAGCCGAATTGATTTGCACTTTGCAGCGCTAAAGCGAATGCTCGATCGCAGTCAGCCAGATTACGCTGCGTAATTCGTTTTAGAACTTGTAAATCACGTCACTGAAATGTGGCGTGGCAAATAAGTAAAGAATTCGAAGCGGCTCGTCGTCGTAGTTATTGATTTGATGCAAAGCATCGCCAGGAATGTAAACCATGGTGTCAGCTTCTACGTCGTATTCAACGTGTTCGATTGTGACTTTACCTTTGCCACTTAATACGTAGTAAGTCTCGGGTTGCAGGTGGCGATGTGCTTCAAGGGATTCATCTTTGAATACCCGAGCTACGCCAAGAACCATGTCGGTTTCTTCATCATCGTTAACGCCTTGCAAAGCTTTCCAAGAAACTTTGCCGCGTGCAGCCACTTGCTCTTGTGGCCAGCCAGCCCATTCACCTTCAGATAACTTGCGAATAATTGGCTCCACGCCGGACTCCTAAAGCTGATTCTGTCCATTAGGTTATGGGGTTTGAGGTCAAAACGGTTGCGTTTAACCAAACTGGCATCTAGACTAAAGGTAGTTGAACATTCAACTAAGCCTGAGGAGGCCGCTATGCCAGCTGTAACAGCAGATACTTTGACTTTGCCGAGAGTTTTCGTCGCCCCTGGCGCACAACCACGCTCAGTCAAGATGATTACAAATGCACCACAGGCATACGAAGGCGAAGGCTTCCCAGTACGTCGCGCATTTGCTGGCATCCCTAACGCTGATCTAGATCCATTCATTCACATGGATCAAATGGGTGAAGTTGAATACTTGCCAGGTGAACCAAAGGGAACACCTTGGCATCCACACCGCGGCTTTGAAACTTTCACTTACTTAATGGACGGCCGCTTCCTGCATCAAGATTCACATGGCGGCGGTGGCACCATTAAAGAAGGTGGAACTCAGTACATGACTGCTGGCGATGGCATCCTTCACATCGAAACTCCACCAGAAGATTTAGTTATGTCCGGTGGAACATTCCACGGCGTTCAGCTTTGGATCAACTTGCCAAAAGCAAAGAAGCGGATTCAACCGGCATATCAAGATCTGCAAGGCCAAGACTCAACAATGGTTACGACTCAAGACGGTGGCGCATTAATCAGAGTGCTTGCAGGACAAATTGAAGATCACTCAGGTCCTGGAATTTCGCACACTCCAATCACAATTACTCACGTAACAATTGCTCCTGGCGCGCGAGCTGAAATTCCTTGGCGCAGTGACTTCAATGCCCTTGCATATGTATTGAATGGTGCTGGAACTGTTGGTCCAGCAAACCATCCAATCCAAACTGGCCAGATGGCAGTTTTGGTAAACGGTGATTACATTTCAATTCAAGCTAATCAGGTTCAAGAATCTCGCCATGATGGGCTAGACATTTTCCTTATTGGTGGCATAGCGCTG
>JBEION010000251.1:0-2093 GCA_040377565.1 Candidatus Nanopelagicales bacterium
CATCCTGGCAAAGAACACTGCCGTGCGATATGTAGGACCAGCTGCCCAAGAAGGTGGCGTCACGCTAAACATTATTGATACCCCTGGTCACGCTGACTTCGGTGGCGAAGTTGAGCGCGGCCTAGAAATGGTTGATGGCGTTGTACTGCTAGTCGATGCAAGTGAAGGTCCACTGCCACAGACTCGTTTCGTACTTCGCAAGGCGTTACAAAAACGTCTTCCGGTAATTCTGCTAATCAACAAAGTTGACCGACCAGATGCTCGCATCGCAGAAGTTGTCGACGAGACGTATGAATTATTCTTTGATCTTGATGCCGATGAAGAGCAAATCCAGTTCCCAATTGTTTATGCCTCAGCTAAAGCTGGACGCGCCTCGCTAACTCGTCCTGTCGATGGTGGAATGCCAGATGAAGAAGATCTTGAACCGTTGTTTGCAACGTTGATTGGAAGCATCCCAGCGCCAACTTATGATCCAGAAGCTCCGCTTCAGGCGCACGTAACAAACCTTGATTCATCGCCTTACTTAGGTCGCTTGGCTCTGTGTCGCGTGATCAACGGAAACATCAACAAGGGACAGCAAGTTGCTTGGATGAAATCCGATGGCACAACTGAGCGCGGTAAAATTGTCGAACTATTGATGACCGAAGCCCTTGACCGCGTACCGGTTGATTCGGCTGGACCTGGAGACATCATTGCGGTTTCTGGTTTTGAGACCATCACAATTGGTGAAACCTTGGCTGACCCAGAAAACCCAATTGCGTTGCCACTATTTGTAATTGATGAACCATCAATTTCTATGACAATCGGTATCAACAGCTCACCACTTGCTGGTGAGACTGGAAGCAAAGTAACGGCTCGTTTACTTAAGACAAGGCTTGAAGCTGAGTTGGTTGGTAACGTTTCGATTCGAGTACTTGAGACTGAACGACCTGATACCTGGGAAGTCCAGGGTCGAGGCGAACTTCAATTAGCGGTGCTTGTTGAACTAATGCGTCGCGAAAAGTTTGAAATGACTGTTGGTAAGCCGCAGGTTGTAACCAAGGAAATTGGCGGCAAAATCCACGAACCAATGGAGCGCCTAACAATCGACGTCCCAGAAGATTACGTTGGCGTTGTTACTCAGCTCTTAGGTTTACGCAAAGGCCGCCTAGAACAGATGGTAAATCATGGAACTGGTTGGGTTCGCATGGAATACATCGTTCCAGCTCGTGGCTTAATTGGTTTCCGCACTGAGTTCTTAACGGAAACTCGTGGCACCGGCCTGATGCACCATATCTTTGAAAAGTACGAACCATGGTTTGGTGAATTACGCACTCGTCCATCTGGCTCGCTAGTTTCCGATCGACGTGGCGCAGTAACTTCTTATGCGTGCTTTGGTCTACAAGAACGTGGCACCTTGTTTGTTTCACCAACGACTGAGGTTTACGAAGGCATGATTGTTGGCGAGAATGCTCGCGCTGAAGATATGGACGTAAACGTAGTTCGCGAAAAGAAGCTAACAAACGTTCGTTCCGCAACAGGTGATGAACTTGAGCGCTTAATCCCAGCAAAGCAACTAAGTCTTGAGCAAGCACTTGAGTTCTGTCGCGAAGATGAATGTGTTGAAGTCACACCGACTGCAGTGCGAATCCGTAAAGTTGCGCTGGCAAAGGTAGATCGCGATCGCAATCGAACGAAAGCTCGCAATAACTAGGTTGGCAAGATGACGTCGAACCCCTGGAAAAAAGTCGGGACCTTTGCAGTTGTAGCGATTGCAAGCGTCGCCCTATTGGGCGGGTCAATGATCGTGGTCAATTCACCAGGCGGGTTTAACGCTGGCTTAACACGAACGGTTGGAAGTGGCGATTCACCAGGGGGATTGCTGCGACTTGGATCGTCAGCACCGTGCGACTCACTTGATCCAGCCCAAACTTTTGATCCCTGGTGCGCAGTAGTTCACCGAACTTTTTCAAGAAACCTAATGTCGTTTTCTGGGAAACCTGGCGAGCAAGGATTGGTTGTTGTTCCTGACTTGGCAGCTGATTTGCCAGTTGTAAATGAGGACAAAACTTCCTGGACTTTTAAGCTAAGACCCGATGTGTTTTGGAGCGATG
>JBEION010000130.1:0-3586 GCA_040377565.1 Candidatus Nanopelagicales bacterium
CGCTTGTATGCAGTTCCGGTCATCAAGGATGTGATGGAACCGGCAAGTGCGCGGCCATCTTCGGAATCGTATGCAAGACCTGTTGCCATTAGCAATGCGCCAAGGTTTGCATAACCAATACCTAGCTGGCGGTATGCACGAGTTGTAACACCAATTGGCTCGGTTGGGAAGTCAGCAAAGCAGATGGAGATGTCCATTGCAGTGATGATGTATTCCACGGCCTTACCAAATGTTGGTGCGTCAAAGGTGTCATCATCCTTTAGGAACTTAAGCAAGTTAAGTGATGCCAGGTTGCATGATGAGTTATCCAAGGACATGTATTCAGAACATGGGTTGGATGCATTGATGCGGCCAGTTTCTGGGTTGGTGTGCCAGTCGTTGATGGTGTCGTCGTACTGGATACCAGGATCAGCACATGCCCATGCAGCGTGAGTTACCTTGCGGAATAGCTCGCGTGCATCAACGGTTTCAACAACTTCGCCATTTGTGCGAGCGCGTAGACCGAATTCTGTGCCGTTTTCAACAGCCTTCATGAATTCATCGGATACGCGAACTGAGTTGTTTGCATTCTGGTACTGAACCGAGATGATGTCTTTGCCACCAAGGTCCATGTCGTAGCCTGCATCGCGAAGGGCGCGGATCTTGTCTTCTTCGCGAACCTTGGTCTCGATGAATTCTTCAATGTCTGGGTGATCAACATCGAGCACGACCATCTTTGCTGCACGGCGAGTTGCGCCGCCGCTCTTGATGGTGCCTGCTGATGCGTCAGCGCCACGCATGAAGCTCACTGGGCCTGATGCGGTGCCACCTGAAGACTTCAGGAGTTCCTTAGCGGAACGGATACGGCTGAGGTTCAAGCCTGCGCCTGATCCGCCCTTGAAGATCATGCCTTCTTCTTTGTACCAGTTAAGGATTGAGTCCATAGTGTCATCGACGCTAAGGATGAAGCACGCACTTACTTGCTGAGGAGATGCGGTGCCTACGTTGAACCATACTGGTGAGTTGAACGAGAAGACCTGGTGCAAAAGCATCCAAGTTAGTTCGTGCTCGAAGATTTCGGCGTCCTTTGGTGTTGCAAAGTAACCGTGCTCTTTGCCGGCCTTTGTGTAAGTAAGGACTACGCGGTCTAGCAGCTGGCGAAGTGTGCGTTCGCGGGAATCGGTGCCAACCTGGCCACGGAAGTACTTTGTGGTCACGATTGTGGAAGCGTTAACGCTCCAGAAGTCTGGGAACTCGACGCCACGCTGTTCGAAAACAGTTTCGCCGGTCTTCCAGTTTGTCTGGACTACGTCGCGGTTTTCCCAAATCACTTCTGCGTATGGGTGCACGCCTTCTGTTGTGTAAAGACGAGTCATCGTCAGGCCCTTGCCTGACTTCTTCGTTCCTGTTGCTGCGTTGACCGTGTCGGTCATGTTGTCCTCCTCATGGACTCGTACTTTTTACATCTGATTCGTATTGTTTGGCCGGGTCCATAAATACGAAAAATAGTTTTTAGTTTTGATTGGTGTTTGTTAGGAAGCTTGTCTTAGTTGTGGGAAGGGCTTTCGGGGGAAGTGAAAGTTTTTAACTCGCCGGCTCTTTTTGTTTCTGTTTATGTTGATCAGAAACTTGAGCCTTTGAGGGCGCAGATCGCAGATCTTCGATTTCTAGTTCGAAGTCCGCAAGGGATTCAAACGAGCGATACACACTTGCAAATCGCAGGTATGCAACTTCGTCGAGTTCGCGAAGTGGACCAAGGATTGCAAGGCCTACTTCGTTACTTGGTACTTCAGCTTGGCCGGTTGCGCGAAGGTTTTCTTCAACTTGAGCTGCCAAGATTGACAGGTCATCTTCGGTAACTGGTCGGCCTTGGCAAGCGCGGCGAACGCCAACGATTACCTTGTCGCGGCTAAATGGTTGGGCCACACCACTGCGCTTAACGATGTTAAGTGTGATGGTTTCATTCGTTGTGAAGCGACGGCCACATTCAGGGCATTCGCGACGACGACGGATGGACTGGCCTTCATCAGAGCTGCGGGAATCGATCACGCGAGAATCATCGTGACGGCAGTATGGGCAGTTCATGACTTATCTCCTGTTCTCGAGTTCCTGGGTCTTGCGGTTTTGGTCTAGATCTTGTGCTGTCCGTTTTGGGGCTTTTTAGGGCCTTACTAACTTGTTGCGGGTGTTACTTGTGTTACTTGGTGTTATCTCGTGTTACTGGTGTGACACCCAAAAAGTGCGGTTTTTACCACCCTGGGGATCCTTTTGGGGATAACCTGTGTGGAGAGAACCACAATCTGTGGGTAAATCACATTGCTGTGACCACTAGATGTAGTGATGAATCTATTGGATAAAGAGCTGGCGCGCAAGCGATATGCCTATATATGGCGTGTTGGGCGTGTCGCGACCACTAGATGATGTGGTTTTTTAGCCTTGATATCGGGATTGATCAGGGATTTTGGGCATTTGGTCGGTTTTACACAGTTCGAGCTTCCCGGATCCCCTTGTATTTAATGAGTGGAAATCCAAAACCCATAATTATGGGTTTATGTTATTTTGGGGATATGAAAACCACTGTTGAAATTAGAGATCCGTTAATGGCGGAAGCAAAAGAAGTCTGCGCGCTACACAACATCACACTTAAAGGTTTGATCGAGCGCGCGCTTGCTGCAGAGATTGAAAAACTTGCTGCGACACCGCGCTGGCAACCAACTGATGCGTTCTTATGGCATGGCCCGGTTGATCCGAATTACGACGTCAATGAATCTATCGCCCAGATGTATGAAGAGTTGATGGATTATCACGAGTCACTTGGAAAGAACGATTAATGATCGGCATAGACACCAACTTGCTTGTGTATGCATTCAACGTCCCCGATCCACACCACACAATAGCGAAGCAAACCCTGGAAGCCCTCCTGACTCAAAAAGAGCAAGTAGCGTTCACTGACATTGTGATGTTCGAGTTTGTTTCTCAAGCGACGCGAATAGGTTCGCCAGGAGCTTCACCTTCTGCCGCACAAGCTGTTGCAGCCTTAGAAAATTGGCTTTCGGCCCCAAATGTCAAGGTAATTAGAAACTCCCCGCAAAGCTTCAACACTTTTGTGAAATTGTGTGAGCGCACTGGTCGCACCGGTCAAGAGATCTACGATGCTCAGATTGCGGCAATTTGTATCGATAACGGAGTAACCGAATTCATCACAAACGATAAAGGTTTTGAGAAATTCACAGAACTGCGAATCCGCAATCCGTTTGCTGCTTAGTCTTTGGAAAACAAAAACAACTGGCGCTCCCCTTTTCGGAAAGCGCCAGCTGTTTGTAGTTATTGAGAGTTGTTGACTACTTGCTCATTGCATCGCCAGCAGGCGCATCGCTCTTGCGATGAGCTCCACTTACGAGCATGTAGACCAGGCCAACGCCGACGACGATAATTACTTCAACTAGCACGATGTAGTTATCGACGAACGAGCCGCCTTCGATGCCATAAGACTTAAGCATCAAGTAGATCGCAAACAAACCGTAAGCAAGGGCCAAGATGTTAACCAGCATGCCGGCTCCACCCATGGTCCACTTGCCCGCTGGCGTCCAACCACCCATGCGAGCGC
>JBEION010000112.1:0-3986 GCA_040377565.1 Candidatus Nanopelagicales bacterium
GCCTTGCGGGATTACCAAGTCTTTGTATTCAACATCAACGGAAGCTTCACGGCTAACCCAAGTAATTGTTGGATTAACCCGCATCACTTCTTCAACGGCGCTGCGTGCCAAATCCGGATTTTCACCTAGGTTGCGCCACTGATCCATGTGCTTAGAGAAAGTTTGTAGTCCAAGGCCAATTTGATTTCTAGTGGTATCAAAGCCGGCGAAGATAATGAAACTAACTAGCATCAACAATTCATGATCGGTAATTTTCTTGCCGTCAGAATTTGCCCTAATCAGCGCGCCAACAAAATCATCACCGTCAGTGCCTTGGCGACTAGCAATCAAGGCTTTTGAAATTTCCAGTAGTCCAGAAAGGCCGTGTTCGATTACCTCTAGATCATCCTTAATCGTGACGCTAAAAACATATCCAAGTTCAGTGGCTAGATCTGCGATTTCTCGCCACTGTGATTTATCAATTCCCAGCAATCCGGTAATCACTCGAGCTGAATAAGCTTCGGCGAACTCGCTCATAAACTCTGCGGTCCCGCGTTGACAAAAACCATCAATCAATTCATGTGCCAGCTCGGCGAAAGTTGGGATCAGCGGCTCAAGTACTTTTGGTGAAAACGCTGGGCCAGAAAGCTTGCGAAGTCGGAGGTGATCTTCGCCCTCAATACTCAACATGATGTCTGGCCACCAATTCGCCAGCAGGCCGTCATCTATCCCAAAGTGTGATGGCCATCTGCGGGTTCCTTGATAGAGCCGCTTGTCTTTGAGCAATGCGTTGGAATCTTCGTAACGCAGGATTGCGATCCCAAAGTTAGTCGTTGCATACCAATGTTGTTCACGTGCTTGCATGACTTGATCAGAGCGGATGGAAAATCCAGTTTCTGAAAAATCTAGGTGAGCAATGTTTGGAGATTGGGGCATGCTAGGGATTAATCTTTGCCAATTCGTGGCCAAGTATCACTAACAAGGTAGCCAAGTGGGTAAGGATCAGTTGGATCCAACATGTGTTGATGTGTTCCAGTTAGCCAGGCTTGGCCAGCAATGGATGGAATGATTCCTGGCTTATCGCCAATCATGACTTCCTGTTCAATCCGACCTTCAAAGTGTGAGCCAATGATTGATCGTCCGCGGATTCGATCGCCCAGCTTCATTACGCCACGAGCATGAAGCACAGCCATACGTGCCGAAACTCCGGTGCCAGTCGGTGATCGATCGATCTTTCCTGGCTGAACGGCGACAGCATTATGACTAATGAGTGAGCCGCCTTCTTCAAACACCGGCATTGCCATTTGGCAAAACGAGAAGTGGGTCCAGCCTGGGATGGTTGGGTGGGTAAAAGTTAGTTGCTCGTTGGCAGCTTTGGTAATTCCAATTCCCATAACTGCAAGATCACGCGCTTCACTTGGATCGAGTGTGAATCCCAATTCTTTGGCATTAACAATTACGAAGCTGTCGCCACCCCAAGCGGTATCTACAGTCAAAGTACCTAAGCCAGGAACTTCTAGCTTTGTGTCTAGGGTTGCAGCGAATGCTGGGACGTTATGCACTTTGATCTGAGTTGCCTTGCCGTCTTTACACGTTGCAAAAACTTCGACTAATCCAGCTGGCGCTTCCATAAAGAAATGGGTTTCTGGTTCAACCATCGGCACAATGCCAGTTTCCAGAACTACGGTCGCTACACACATTGAATTTGAGCCAGACATAAGTGGGGTGTCTTCTGGCTCCATGATTATGAATCCAACTGCAGCTCTTGGATCTTTAGGTGGCACCAACATATTGACGTGGCGAAAAACTCCACCACGCGGTTCATTCAGAACAAACTGTCGAAGTTCATTGTCAGTTGCAATGAAACGTGACTGGTCATAAAGCGTCTCGCCTGGGGGTGGATTAACACCGCCAACAATTACGTCTCCAACTTCGCCTTCGGCATGACAACTAACAACGTGGATTGTTTTGATTGATCGCATGGGTTCAAGTTTAGGGTTTGGCAACCTTGCCCAAGGCAGGAACGGTAAATCTAGTGAACGTGAAAATCGGAAGCTTGCGCCATCGCAGCATCGATCGCTTTAAGCGCTAATTCAACTCTGGTTTCTACTGAGCCATCAAGTGCCATCCAGGACCTACCGGTGCTAATCAAGTCATCTTCGAATTCTCGAGTCATGGATATTCGAAGTTCCTCAGAATCTCGGATTTTGTCTTGGACAAAAGGGACACCATCAGGTTGGGTTACAAAATAGATCCGGTTTTGGGAATCGCTCGGCATTGGCAGCGCAGCTTTCTCTCCCAAGTAACGACGTTCCCAAATGATTGTGGCGAATACATCAGTGTCACAACATACAACAGGTCCACCGGTACGAGCCGCAACATCTTCAAGCTGTTGTTGCACGATTGCGATTTCTACGAAGTCATTGATAGTCCATGGCACTGCGTACTCACTTAAGCCCATAGCTTCGGCTTGTTCTTTTTTACGCATAGTCAGATCGCGACCATATTCGCGAATCCAGTTAGTGGTTGCGAAGTTTCCTTGGCGCTTCATCAATTCAGCTTGAACTGCCAAAGTTGTGGTCGTGGTTCCAGTTGATTCAGCACCAATAAATACTGCGCGAATTGCAAGTAGTTCTCTGGATCCTGGTCCAAGTAGATGCCAATTGCTAATCAAGTCTTCGCGAATCTGCGTGGAAGAGACAGGAACCTGAGTGCGATCTGGATCGAAGCTATGGTGATGTAAGCCAAGAAGTTTGGCAAACTCATCACCATTAGTTTCAGATGTAACCAAGAGGTCTACTGGCGGAGTGTGACGAAGGTGGGCTTCGATAACTCGAGCATTTGATTTCGCAACTGAGCTATTGCCTGGATCGTATGGTGTGGATTCATAGCCATGAACGATAGTCATGGCAGCTTCATTGACACCTTCAGCAACACAGTCTTGCAAGAGTGCGCGAGCCCGATCGTTTGCAGCTAATCGATCATGTGGCGCAGCTAAAACTACGACAACTACGTGATCTCGCTTTTCAATGGCCGATTTAATCAGCTTCACATGACCCATGTGAGGTGGATTAAATGTTCCAGTTACTAATGCGGCCGGCATCTTCAAAGCCTATCTGGATTTATGGACACCAAAAAATGCCCTAATTTACGGAACAAGTCTTGAACTTACGGAACTAGTAAGAGTTTTCCCGTAGTTTTGCGAGCTGCTAAGTCTGTGTGTGCGTCCTTGGCATCTTGCAAAGCGTAAGTTTTTCCAATTGCAAAGTTCAGTTTTCCAGCAAGGTGTTCAGCAAAGATTTCATCTGCTCGCCATTGCATTTCGCCAGGACCAACAATGTAATCCGCCAATGATGGGCGAGTAACAAACAAGGATCCCATTCGGCTCAGCTCTTGAAGATCGAAGGCTGGGACCATGCCACGTGCGCCACCGAAAAGTGCCATCATGCCACGACGCTTAAGCGAAGCCAGACTGCCTTCAAAAGTCGCTTGGCCGACACCGTCGTAGGCAACATCTACGCCGATTCCGTTAGTTAGTTCTTTGGCTTTAGCTGCTACATCTTCGGTGTCATATCTAATGACCTGACTTGCGCCAGCCGTGCGAGCAATTTCTGCTTTTTCGGCGGTTGATGCGGTACCGATAACGGTTGCGCCCCGATTAGAAATCATTTGGCAAAGAAGTTGTCCAACGCCACCGGCAGCGGCGTGAACTAACGCCGTATCCCCTGGTTTGATTTCATAAAGAGATGCAATCAAATAGTGCGCAGTCATACCTTGCAACATTGCAGCGCACGCAACATCAAAGGAAACACCTTCAGGAACTTTCACAACTGATGCAGCGTTTACGGCATGAATCTCTGAGTAGCTTCCTAGTGAGGATGGCCAAGCGACTTTATCTCCAACAGAGAAGCCTTGAACGCCAGAGCCAACTTCAGTAACGACACCGCTGCCCTCAAGTCCTGGAACGTAAGGACTTGGCATTGGGTAAATGCCTTGGCGTTGGTAAA
>JBEION010000210.1:0-2468 GCA_040377565.1 Candidatus Nanopelagicales bacterium
TGCCACGAGGCGGTAAATGCCACCTGGCAAGAACAAGTCAGTTAGAACGAATAGAACTGGCAATACTGCAGATGCTAGAAGTGCAACTGGAGCAATACCGGTCTTTGAATCCATTCTGGACAGAGACTTTTGCGCAAAGATCATTCCATCGCGAGCGTATGAGTAAATCAAGCGACTTGCAGCTGCTTGCAAACTCAATGCACATGAGAAGAATGACATCGCAACAATCGCCAAGATTGCCTTTGAGCCTGTCGCGCCAAATGCTTCAGCCAAAGACTGACCAATTGGATCTGCGTTCTCGCCACTGATAACTGCGCCAATGTCAGCAACCGAAAGAATCAAGGCATAAGTGATGAACAGGGATGCTGCGCCACCGATGTAAAGAGTCATTCGCATTGCTCTTGGAATCACAATTCCAGGATTTGTAACTTCTTCAGCCACGTCGCCGCAAGCCTCAAAGCCATAGTAAAGATACAGACCAATAAGTGCTGCGCCCATGAAAGCGGTTGTGTAGCTTGTGCCACCAGCAGTAATCAATGAAGTATCAAAAACGACGCCAAATGATTGTTCGCGATGAGTTGTTAGCAAAACGATGCCAACAATCAATGCGCCAACTATTTCAGCAACGAAACCAAAGAAGGCAACTCGGCCAAGCAACTTGGTGCCACCGAAGTTAATCAACGTAACAATCGCAATCAAAGCAATGGCAATAATGATCGTTAGGTTTTGACTAGATTCCATACCAAGAAGTCCAGCCACAAACGGACCAACGCCATAAGTTACAGATGCAATCGTTGCGATCAAGGCAAAGCCATAGACCCAACCGGTCATCCAGGCATATCCCTTACCCCAGAGCCTTCGCGCCCACGGGTAAACGCCGCCAGCAATTGGATACTGCGAAACAATTTCGCTAAAGACCAATGCGACTAGGAATTGGCCGATGCCACAAATTGCGATCCACCAGAACATCGGCGGGCCGCCAGCTGCAAGAGCTAGGGCAAAGAGGCTGTAGACACCAACAACCGGTGATAGATATGTGAAGCCAAGTGAGAAGTTTTGCCATAAGGTCATTTCTCGCTTGAATTCAGATTTATAACCCAAACTAGCCAGATGCTCAGCATCAGAGGCATGTTGTGTTGACATGTAATACTCCTATTACAGTTACTGGCGACTCCGAGTGGGCCGTCGCTTCACGCTACTGCTGGGGTATCTCAAGGTGTGGGACGTTTAGCCCGACAAATCGGACATAATTAAACTTTTTTAACGCATTTAATGGGTTTTTGAGATCTTGAAGGTTTGATAAGGCTACTTAACGGGAATGATTAAACCTTGGCCAGCCTGAACTTCACTGGTCTCTAATCCATTAAGAGCTTTAATAGTCCAAATAGTTGAGCGCGGATCTTCATTTGGCGCAATAGCTACGGCAACATCCCAAAGGCTCTGGCCAGCTTCGACCTTAATTACTGCAGTGCTTGGACCGGACTGGTCAGCTTGGGCAGCGCGAGTGCTCATCAAGAAAAACGCAACCACGATTGGTAGCAGGGCAAGTAAAGCCACCACTCGACGGCCGCGAGCTGTTAGTCGCACTGGACTTGAAGTCTGGGTATTACTGGAACGAACAGCGGCTCGCTGTACGGGAAGTGCTGCTACTGCAGTTACTTGAGCCATGGTATTTCTCCTTGATTTTCAATCTCGCCCAGGCGCTGTGCCTGGACTTGCCGACCGGGTGGTCTACCCGCTAGATTCGAACAAGTGTTCTAATCGAACGTATGTTCTATTTGTACACCCCAGGTCCGACACTTTGCAAGTTTTATTCGAACAAATGTTTGAATATCTTCCAAAAGTGTTCTAATGTGGGCATAGCAAGACCTGCAAGACCAGCTCGAAAACCGCAAGAAACCCATTGAAATAAGAGAATTTGATCGGAAAGCTTGGTAAATCATGGCAAAGAATGATTCGAACACCCCGGAATCAGGCGCCCAGATCGTGTCCCTTCCAGATGGCCCAGACGGCGTCGATGGCCTGACCCCGCGTCAGCGCCTAATTATGGACATGATCACCACAACCACTGCCGAACGCGGCTATCCACCAAGTGTTCGCGAGATCGCAGACGCCGTTGGTCTAGCTAGCCCATCATCTGTGCAGCATCAATTAGGTGTCTTGCAGAAAAAGGGTTTCATTAACCGCGATGCCACTCGCGCTCGTGCGTTGGACGTTCTAAGCCAAGAAGTTGCAGGCGTGCCTGAACATCTACTTGAGGGTGACATGAACCCAGCTGCGGCTTATGTGCCACTTGTTGGTCGCATTGCGGCTGGTGGACCGATCTTGGCTGAACAAGCTGTTGAAGAAATCTTCCCGCTACCTAAGTCACTTGTTGGCGAAGGTGAATTGTTCATGCTTAAGGTTTCTGGTGACTCAATGATTGACGCCGCAATCTGTGATGGTGACTTTGTTGTAGTTCGTCGCCA
>JBEION010000011.1:0-13420 GCA_040377565.1 Candidatus Nanopelagicales bacterium
ATTGCAGACACTAACTCTTCCTGCGTTGCGCGGAAACTTCACCGACAGTGATGGAGTTCCAATTGCGACTACGGTTATGGCCCGTAACGTAACAGTCGATCCAAAATTGATAACTGATCCAGCTGGAACGGCTGCAGCACTTTCGCCAATCCTTGGAATTCCAGTTGAGACGATTGCCGCTTCACTAACGGTTGATTCAAGATTCTCGTATGTGGCTAAGCGAATCACACCAGATACTTGGAAGTTAGTTGCCGAACTTGGTATCCCTGGGGTGTTTAGTGAGCCAACAACTAATCGGGTTTATCCAAACGGAAATCTAGCGGCCAGTGTTATTGGTTATGTTGGCGCCGAAGGTACTGGACTTGGCGGACTTGAATTTGGACTTAACGAACAATTGATGGGTCAAGATGGCAAGTTAACAGTTGAACGAGTTAACGGTCGTGAGATTCCAGCAAGTGAACGCCAAAGCATCGATCCAGTTAATGGACTTTCAGTTCGTCTCACGATTGATTCAAACTTGCAGGCAATGCTAGAAAAATCCTTGGGCGATCAAGTCGTTGCAACCGGCGCTGAAGGCGGCGTTGCAGTAATCATGGAGCCGGGAACTGGAAACATCTTGGCCATGGCAACGTATCCAACTTTTGATCCAAACAACCCGTTTGCAACCGATGACAAATCAAAGCGCAATACTGCAGTGACGGACGTTTTCGAACCAGGTTCAACTAGCAAAGTTATGACGATGGCTTCGGTAATTGAAGAAGGCGGCGCTAACCCTGGAACGCAGTACACAATCGAAAATCGAATTAGTCGCGGTGGTACTTCATTTAAAGATTACGTAGATCATCCAACTTTGAGACTAACTTTGGCTGGTGTCTTGGCTAAGTCAAGCAACATTGGAACCATCCTGGCTTCCGAATCCATTGGCGAAAAGAAGCTCTACGAATACTTGAAAAAATTTGGTATCGGCCAATCAACGGGCATGAACTTCCCAGGTGAAAGCGGTGGCAAGCTTCCTGACATTAACAATGAAAACGAATGGTCGGATACAACTTTCCCAACATTGGCATTTGGTCAAGGCTTATCCGTTAATGCCGTTCAAGCCACTAGCGTTTTTGCAACGATTGCTAATGACGGGGTTCGGATGTTGCCTCGACTAATCTCTGGCTATTCAAACAACGAAGGTGTTTACGAACCGACCACAGTAAATGAAGGTGTTCGAGTTGTTAGCCCAGAAACGGCAAAGACCGTTCGGGAAATGTTGGAAGGCGTTGTTTCGGAAGATGGAACTGCAAAGAACATGCAGATTCCTGGATACCGAGTCGGTGGCAAGACTGGTACCGCAAACCGATATGACGAAGCTACTGGCGGCTACAGCGGCTACACATCTTCATTCATTGGCATGGCGCCAGCAGAAAAACCAGCACTTGTTATGAGTGTGAGTATTCACAATCCAAAGACAAGTACTTACGGAAGCGTTGTTGCTGGACCAGTTTTCAAAAAAGTTATGACTTACGCCCTTGCCCACAAGAAGGTTCCACCTTCAACAACTAAGCCGCCCAAGCTTCCAGTTGAGTGGTAAGCGAGATGACCCGACCAAAGACTGATGGTTCCGAGCTTTCGCAACTCGCCACTTTAGTATCGGGAACTTGCTTAGGTGACGCAAAAGTTTTTGGAGTTACACACAACTCTAAATCTGCCCAAGCTGGCGATCTTTACGTTGCTTTACTTGGCGCGAACAACCATGGCATTGATTTTCTTGATGAAGCGGTCGCAAATGGTGCCATAGCCGTGGCATCAGATTCACATGGTGTGGCAATTGCTAAGCAAAAAGGCATCCCGACAATCGAGCTATCAAATGCTAGAGAAGATATGGCGAAATTGGCGGCTGAAGTTTATGGCCACCCGGAACTAAAACTAACGCTCACGGGAGTGACTGGAACCAACGGAAAGACCACCACTACCCACATTTTGCGTTCCATCTTTTTAGATGCGAAAAAGCATGTTGGGGTTATCGGAACCCTAGGTACTTACTTGGACGAGGAGCACTTGCCTGGCGCTCGAACTACACCCGAGTCCACGGATCTATATGCAACTTTGGCGGTGATGGCTGAACGCGGGATCACACATGTGTTCATGGAAGTTTCCAGTCATGCACTTACGCTCAATAGAGTCTCAGGAATCAAATTTGATGTAGCAATTTTTACAAATCTAACCCAGGATCATTTGGATTTTCACGGCTCAATGGAAAACTACTTTGCAGCTAAAGCGCTGTTATTTACTCCAGAATTTTCCAAGCAAGCAATCATCTGCACAGATGATGAGTGGGGCATCAAACTCGCAGGGCAAGTAAAGATTCCGGTAATCACGATTGGTGCCAACGGCTCTTGGAAAACTTCTCAACCAAATTCGAGCACTAACGGAATAACTACTCAGCTAATTGAAATCCAAAACTCTGATTCAATCTCACTTTCGGTGAACATGCTTGGTTCATACAATGCAACAAATGCCGCATGCGCGCTTGCTGCCAGCCAGATTCTGGGTCTACCGATGGTGGCAAGTCTTGAATCACTAAAGAACGTTCGATCAATCCCAGGCAGACTCGAGAAAGTAACGATTGATAGCCCGGGAACTGCAATTGTGGATTACGCACACACACCTGATGCAGTTGCAACTGTGCTGACTGTTATTAAAGACGCAAATCCAAACCGGGTGATTACAGTAATTGGTTGTGGCGGAGACCGCGACTCCTTAAAGCGCCCATTGATGGGCAAAGTCGCCGCGCAGCTTTCAGATGTGGTGATTATTACCGACGACAATCCAAGGTCAGAGGATCCAGCAACTATCCGAAAGTCCGTTGTTGATGGGACAAAGAATGGCTCTGCTCAAGTGTTTGAGGTTAGTGATCGTCGAGAAGCAATTTCCCAAGCTCTGAAACTTGCTGAACCTGGTGACGTAATCGCAGTACTTGGCAAAGGACACGAAACCGGCCAAGAGATTTCTGGCAAAGTCTTTCCATTTGATGATCGTGTAGTCGTGCGAGAGGAGTCCAAGAATGTATGACCTAACCCTTGGACAAATTTGCGACATTGTTGGCGGCGAATTAATCGGCGATCCAACCATTAAAGTCTCTGGAATTTCGATCGATTCCCGATCCTGCGCTTCTGGAGATCTGTTTGCCGCGATAGTTGGCGAACGTGTTGATGGTCATGACTATGTAGGTCAAGCAATTAGCAATGGAGCCAGCGCACTACTGACGTCCAAGCAGGTCGAAGGTTCTCAGGTAATAGTTCCGGCTTCACCCGATGCCCTGGATCCGGTGATTCATGCGATTGCAAAGATTTCATCCCATGTCAGATCCCTAATGCGTGGCATAGAAGTGATTGGTATTACCGGATCCTCTGGCAAGACTTCAACCAAAGACATGATTGGCCAAGTTTTGTCCCATGCTGCAACTACACATGCACCAGCAGGCTCTCAGAATAATGAACTTGGTTTACCTTTAACTTTGCTTTCAGCGCCCCGGGATGTGAAGTACCTCGTCGCAGAAATGGGAATGCGTGGACTCGGCCACATAACTCATCTTTGCGAATTAGCCCAACCTACGATCGGTGTCATTACAAATGTTGGTCGCGCTCATATTGGTGAAGTTGGCAGTATCGAAGGTATTGCAAAAGCTAAATCTGAATTAGTGAAAGCAATTCCGTCTTCTGGCGTAGTTGTTCTCAATGCTGATGACAAACGTGTTGTGGCAATGCGTGAATTCACCGAAGCAACGGTATTCACATATGGTTTCTCAAGCTCTGCTGATGTAAGGGCAGAAAATCTGCAACTAACGGCGTATGGCAGCTACAACTTTGATTTGGTTTATCGTGGCGAACGGATTCCAGCATCGATTCCAATGCTTGGTGAACATAACGTACTCAATGCACTAGCCGCCGCTGCCGTTGGAATTGCCGTTGGAATGGAAGTCGCGGATATCGCGCGAGCGCTAACGACGCTTAAGTTGATGAGTAAGTGGCGAATGGAAGTTCATCAAATACCAGGGAACGTAACGATCATTAATGACGCTTACAACGCCAATCCAGAATCGATGACTGCCGCTTTAGAAACATTGACGGCAATCCCTGCAGCCGGCAAGAAATTTGCAGTCGTAGGCAAGATGCATGAACTTGGTGACGACAGTGACGCGATCCATGCTCAAATCGCAAAACTGGCAATTGAGCTAGGTGTATCGCAGGTGGTGGCCGTAGGCGAGGCTGCTAAAACTTATGGGTTGCCGGAGACTATGGGCCAAAAATCGGTGTGGTTACCCGACTTTGATAGCGCCTGCGACTACATTGTAAATGAAGTTAACTCTGGTGACGTTCTATTGTTTAAGGCTTCACGCGCTGAACAATTCGAACTGCTTGCCGATCAGATTGAAGTTGTTTTGCGCGCGAAGTGGGGCCAACAGTGAAGCTTGTAGTGCTAGCTGGTGCGTTAGCAACACTGTTTTCCCTAATCGGAACTCCGTTGCTTATTAACTTGCTACGCAATCGCGGAATTGCCCAAGCAATTCGGGAATCTACCGAAGATGTGAACTATCCAGAACATGGCAGCAAGCGCGGCACCCCGTCAATGGGTGGAGTCGCCATTGTTGGTTCGGTAGTTCTGGCATATTTCTTAGCGCACTTGATCATGATGCGACCTCCAACAGCTTCAGGGTTGCTCGCAATCTATTTAATGGTTGCGTTGAGCTTGGTTGGTCTGGCTGACGATTATTTGAAAATCTTTAAGCAGCGAAGTACTGGAATTAGAGCTCGGACAAAACTTCTGGGACAAGCAGTAGCTGCCCTTTCATTTGGATACCTAGCTATGCAGTTCCCGGATGAAGGTGGAAATGTTCCAGTAAGTAATGCCATCTCGTGGGTAAGAGATACCGATTGGATCTTGCCATCGGCATTAGTGCTGTTATGGATCTGGTTCTTGGTCACTGGCATTACAAATGGCGTTAACTTAACCGATGGTTTGGATGGCTTGGCAATCGGCGCTGCGCTACTTTCATTTGTCGCCTACACCGTGATGTCGATTTGGCAGTATGGCCAAAGTTGTTTTTGGGGCGAGATACCGCGCTGTTACACAGTTCGTGATCCACTCGACCTAGCGGTGTTTGCAGCAGCAACCGCTGGTGCCTGCTTTGGTTTCTTGTGGTGGAACTCAAGTCCAGCGCGAATCTTTATGGGCGATACTGGCTCACTCGCGCTTGGTGGTGGACTCGCAGCACTTGCCTTAATGACCAGAACCGAATTACTACTTGGCTTAATTGGTGGTCTATTCGTATTGATTACGCTTTCAGTGATTGCCCAAGTTGGTTCATACAAGTTAACGGGCCGGCGAGTTTTGCGAATGGCGCCGCTACATCATCATTTTGAAATGAAGGGCTGGCCAGAAGTATTAATCGTGGTTCGCTTCTGGATTATTCAAGGGCTTTGTGTTGGTGCCGGTATGGCATTGTTCTATGCGGAATGGGTTCGGCAGTAAAAACTATGACTTCCCTGAATCTTGATGAATTAAATCGCACCAGTGACTGGTCGCAAGTTCGAGTTTGCGTTGTTGGCCTTGGTGTTGCCGGATTTGCCGCTGCTGATGCGCTAGTGAATCTGGATGCAAAAGTAATTGTCATTGATGCGGAATCAGGTGAACGTCAGAAAGAGCGAGCCGTAATATTAGAAATTTTGGGCGCTGATATTCGACTAGGCGATGACACTCAACTTCCAAATGACATCGACTTACTTGTGCTTTCTCCTGGGGTGTCACCCCTTTCTCCAATAGTTAAGGCAGCGCAAGATGCGGGAGTGGAGATTTGGGGAGAGCTTGAGCTCGCTTGGCGACTTCGCGACCCGGCTCATCTGGCTCCTTGGTTGTTGGTCACCGGAACAAATGGAAAGACCACAACAACTTTGATGCTGGAATCGATTTTGTTGGCGGCTGGAAAACGAACCGTTGCAGCCGGGAACATCGGCCGATCCCTAGTTGAAGTTGTTATGGATCCAACTCCGTGGGATGTGCTGGCCATTGAAGTCGGTGCACCACAACTTCCATTCGTTCATTCAATTTCACCGCAGGCGGCAGTTTGTTTGAATCTGGCACAGGATCACATCGATCTGTTTGGAACCTTTGAGGCATATCGCGATGCAAAGGCAAAAGTTTATGAACGATGCCAAGTTGCAGCAATCTTTAACGTTGCCGATGCCGAAACAATTCGCATGGTGGAAGAGGCAGAAGTAATTGAAGGATGTCGTGCAATCGGTTTTTCAACTGGAATTCCTGACATCTCAATGCTTGGTGTCGTCGAAGAATTTCTCGTTGATCGTGCATTTCTAGAAAACCGTCGTGAGGCGGCCCTTGAACTTGCCGAAATAACTGACTTAGCAATTCCAGCTGTGCATAACATTGCAAACGCATTAGCTGCTAGTGCGCTAGCGCGCGCTCATGGCATTGAGGCCAGGGCCATCCGCGATGGCTTGCGGTCATGGCAACCAGCTCCGCATCGCATTGCTCATGCCGGACAAGTTGCGGGCGTTGACTACATCGATGATTCCAAAGCAACCAATACTCATGCCGCGGCTACTTCATTGACTGCCTATAAGTCAGTCGTTTGGATCGCTGGGGGAATGGCAAAAGGTCAGGATTTTGACGAATTAGTCCTCGATAATGCCCATCGAATGCGAGCCGTTGTGCTTTTGGGCGTTGATCAAGATTTGATCGCGGCCGCCTTAAAGCGACACGCTCCGAATGTCCCTATTCATCGGGTTCAAAGCAAGGAAACTAATGCAATGGAGTTAGTTGTGGCGCTCGCAGCCGAGGCGGCACAACCAGGAGACACCGTACTTTTGGCACCTGGCTGCGCTTCTTGGGACATGTTTAAGGATTATTCAGCCCGAGGCGATGCATTTGCTGCCGCAGTTAAGGGACTCAAGTCATGACCGCAACTAGACCAGTAAAACGTAACAGCCCTAATGGCGGACTGTCTGCTCGACTAGAGCATCCAATGGTGCATTACCAAATTCTTTTAGGTGCTACCGGTTTTTTACTCGCACTTGGAATCGTCATGGTTGCATCGGCTTCAAGTGTTTTCTCGTACCAACAGAACAATGGTAATTCGTGGGCACTTGCAACACGACAGTTAATTTTTGCTGCAATTGGCGTTTTCTTGATGATGGCAGTTTCGAAAATGCACGTAGATGCGATTCGCCGGTGGGCTCCACTCTTCATGGTCGTAGTCGGTGTACTTTTAGTCGCAGTGTTGTTAATCGGAACTGCAGTTCATGGACAGAAGAACTGGATTGACTTTGGTGGTCCGTTCCGAATTCAACCTTCAGAATTTGCCAAACTTGCGATCATTATGTGGGGCGCAGATATCTTAGATCGCAAGTACCACTTACTAGAACAACGAAATCATTTGTTGATTCCAGTGTTGCCCGTTTGCGTCACAGTACTTTTGTTAGTTGTTTTGCAGGGAGACTTGGGAACTGCGATGGTAATGATGCCGATTATGGCTTCACTACTTTATTTTGTTGGTGCGCCAAGAAAATGGTTCTTAGTAATGGGTGCGGTAGGTCTGGTTGGAATCGCAGCTTTATCATTTGCAGCTCCTTATCGAATGGCTAGATTCACCTCTTGGTTAGATCCATATGCAGATGCGCAAGGAACTGGCTTTCAGGTAATTCATGGTCAGCAAGCTCTGGGCTCTGGTGGTTGGTGGGGGGTTGGCCTTGGTGGCTCCCGCGAAAAATGGGGCACTCTTCCGGAAGCACACACTGACTTCATTTACGCAGTTCTAGGCGAAGAGCTTGGAATCATCGGGACCATTTTGGTGCTGGTGATATTCACTGCGATTGCAATCGTGGGATTGCGAATCGCTAGAAACACTAATGAGGCATTCATTCAAATTGCTTCACTCGGAATCGTCGCTTGGATTGTGACCCAAGCCTTGGTGAACATCGGTGCGGTACTTGGCATTCTTCCTATTACTGGTGTGCCATTGCCTTTGGTTTCCTATGGTGGGTCGTCTTTGATTCCAACTTTGCTGGCTATGGGAATTCTGATGGTATTTGCAAAGCATGAAGCGTATATGCAGGAACAAAAATAATGACATGGAAGATTGCGTGAACATAGTTCTCGCTGGCGGCGGAACTGCTGGCCACATCGAACCTGCACTTAACTTGGCCGATGAGTTAAAGGCCATGGATCCAACCCTAAACATCACAGTTCTTGGAACTTCGCGCGGACTTGAAGTCGACTTAGTACCAGCTCGAGGCTACAAACTTGAGCTGATCCCAGCCGTTCCGCTACCTCGTAAGTTAAGCGGTGATTTGGTTACGCTACCGACTCGACTGCGGTCAGCCATAAAGCAAACTCGGGATTTGCTGCATGAATTAAAAGCAGATGTAGTTGTTGGTTTTGGTGGCTACGTTTCGATCCCGGCATACCTTGCTGCCCGAGGCGAAGTTCCCATTGTTGTTCATGAAGCAAATGCTCGCGCCGGCCTGGCTAATCGAGTTGGCGCCCGATTGCTGATGCTGTTGCTGAAACGGTTCCAGACAGTTTGCCAAGAGCTCAGTTGATTGGAATTCCGTTACGCAAGGCCATTGAAACTTTGGATCGCAAAGCCACCCGCAATGAGGCCAGGCAGCATTTCGGGATTTCTGGTGATGCGGTTTGCGTTTTAGTTTTTGGCGGCTCACAAGGTTCCGTCAAGCTCAACTCTGTAATTGAGGACTGCCTAAACGCTGACATATTTGGTGATGTAGTTGTTTTGCATTCAGTTGGGTTAAAGAACGATTTTGCCCAGGCAGAGTCGGATCGTTACCGACCGCTTAACTATATAGATCGTATGGATTTGGCCTATGCGGCAGCTGACTTTGTAATTGGGCGAGCTGGCGCGATGACAGTTGCCGAACTCACCGCTGTTGGTTTACCTGCCTGCTTTGTTCCGCTGCCAATTGGAAATGGTGAACAAAGCCTTAATGCCACTCCAGTTGTTGATGCTGGTGGCGCGCTGATGATTTCAGATCTTGAGTTCAATGCTGAATATGTTCGAGATCAAATTTTGCCAATAGTTTCTAACTCAACAAAGTTAAACGAAATGGCTAAGGCTAGTTCTTCACTTGGACATAAAGATTCGGCAGCAGACCTTGCTAAATTGGTTTTATCGGTTGTGGGAAAGGCCAAATCTTGAGTTACCTGAATGGTCGAGTTCACGTTGTTGGTATCGGTGGAGCGGGCATGAGTGGAATCGCTCGCGTTTTACTAGCCCGAGGAATTGAAGTTTCCGGAAGCGATGCAAAAGATTCTCGTCGCCTGCAGGCCCTAAAGCCATTGGGTGGAAAAGTTTTTGTCGGTCACGACGCAGATAACCTTTTGATTTCCGGAACCCAACCATCTTGTGTAGTTATCTCGACCGCTATCGGCGAAGACAACCCTGAAGTTGTTAAGGCAACCGAGCTAGGAATTCCAGTTGTAAGTAGAGCAATCGCGTTAGCTGAATTACTGGAAAACACAACTGCAATCTCGGTAGCTGGAACGCATGGCAAAACCACAACGACCTCTATGGTCACCGTAATTCTGCAAAATGCGGGTAAAGATCCTTCCTTCGTCATTGGCTCAGAGATGAATGAGTCCGGTAGTAACGCACATCAAGGGTCTGGCGAACTTTTCGTAGTTGAGGCTGACGAAAGCGATGGAACTTTTCTAGTTCTGCCAACAACGCTGGGAATCGTGACCAATGTTGAAGCAGATCACCTCAACTACTGGGGTACCTATGAAGCGATCGAGCAGGCATTCGTCGACTTCATTGTCGGGACTGGCTCTCGCAATGGCTGCGCAGTTGTTTGTGGTGACGATGAAGGCGCAAAAGTTGTGACAAAGCGAGCACGTGAACTTGGCGCAAACGTTATTACTTATGGTCAAGGTAAAGAAAACGATGCAGTATTAACTTTGCTTCCGTCAGGGTCTGTTGGCTCGGAATTCACGATTTCTTATCAAGGCCAAACGCATGGACCTATCAAGTTGCTGGTTCCTGGAGTGCACAATGCCTTAAATGCGACCGCAGCGTTCATCGCAGCCTTAACCCAAGGTTGCACATCCCAACAATGTGTTGATGGATTGCAAAGCTTTACTGGCACGCATCGTCGATTTGAATTTCGTGGTGAAGTTTCTGGGGTTCGGGTATTTGATGACTATGCCCATCATCCAACCGAGATCGATGCAGTACTGCGCGCGGCCAGAACCGTTGTTGGTGGCGGTCGAGTACTAGCGGCATTTCAGGCACATCACTACTACCGCACTGCACTTTTTTCCAAAGAATTTGGACAAGCCCTGGGCCTTGCAGATTTCGTAGTAGTTCTCGAAGTGTTCGCACCAGGTGAAGTGCCGATTCCTGGCGCATCAGGTAGCACTATGGCTAACAACGTTCCGTTGCCGGCCGAACAAGTTGTATTCGAACCATCGTGGTCAAAAGTTCCTGCTCATCTTGTAGAGCACGCAAAGCCCGGCGACATCGTGCTAACACTTGGCGCTGGCGACATTGGCATGATGTGTCCTGAAATTCTCACTCTGCTGGAAACAAAGTAATGTCTCAAACAGTTCGCTCGGCTAATCCAAAAAAGAAGCGGAAATCAAAAGCGCCTTGGCTGATTTGGCTACTTGTTATTCTCAGTGCCGTTGCATGGTGGAGCCTTTATCAGTCAAAGTGGTTTATTGCGCAAGAAGTTACCATTACTGGAAATTCAAGACTTACCGTTGAACAGATATCTGCTGCAGCCGCGGTGCCGATTGGTAACTCATTAATGTCGATCAACCCCGGAGCAATCACCGAACAACTTCAAGCCTTACCTGAAATCAAAGTTGCCACGGTTGAGCGGGGATGGCCGCACGCGATTTTGATAACCGTGACTGAGCGAACTCCGATCGCGGTGGCAGCAACCGCAACTGGCTTTAACTTGATCGATTCCGAGGGAATGAATGCTGGGGTAGTGGCAGCGCCACCCGCGGGACTTCTGGTGATTTCTGCGCAGCCAGACAGCCCAGCAATGACTAATGCAATCCAGGCATTGGCCGCAATCCCAGCTGAGTGGGCGATCACAGGCTTAAGTGCGCCAACGCAAGACAGCGTAGTAGCCACCCTTGGTAGTGGAGTGGTGATCACTTTGGGATCTGGTGAGCGCGCTGCCGACAAGATAGAAGTGGCCCAAGCCTTAATGGAAAAGGGCTACACCGTAATTAACGTCAGTGCCCCGGACGCACCCACGGTTAAGTAAGAGTTAAATCAGAAATCTTTAAATCAGTTGCGCTAGCAGCCAAGAAATTTAGTTTGCATTGATCTCGACACGCCAAGCGTCAATCACAGTATTCATTGACGTTTAGCCGTAACTTATACCTGCTCAAAGGTGGGAAATCTTTAACGCTCTAGAAGAGGTTGAGACTTTACTACTTAAGCACTTAAAAGCTTGTCGAGAAAGGCAAACCTCATGGCCGCACCACAGAACTACTTAGCAGTTATCAAAGTTGTAGGCATTGGCGGCGGTGGCGTAAACGCGATCAATCGCATGATCGAAGCCGGCCTTAAGGGTGTTGAGTTCGTCGCTATCAATACTGACGCGCAAGCGCTGTTAATGAGTGACGCTGACGTCAAATTAGATATCGGCCGGGACCTTACTCGTGGACTTGGCGCCGGCGCTGACCCTGAAGTTGGTCGCCAGGCTGCCGAAGATCATCGCGAGGAAATCGAAGAAGTTTTGCGCGGTGCCGATATGGTTTTCGTTACTGCAGGTGAAGGTGGCGGAACTGGAACCGGTGGCGCTCCAATCGTTGCCAAGATCGCTCGCGATATGGGCGCGCTAACTATCGGCGTGGTAACTCGTCCATTCAGCTTTGAAGGTAAGCGTCGTTCATCACAGGCTGATGAAGGTGTCGACTCACTTCGCACCGAAGTAGATACTTTGATCGTTATTCCAAATGATCGCTTACTTGAGCTTGCAGACAACGGCATCAGCGTGATTGATGCCTTCCGTCATGCTGACTCTGTTTTGTTACAGGGCGTAAGTGGTATTACAGATTTGATTACAACTCCAGGGCTAATCAACCTTGACTACGCAGATGTGCGCAGCGTTATGAAAGATGCTGGTAGCGCTCTTATGGGTATTGGTTCGGCTCGTGGAGCGGACCGCGCAATCGAAGCAGCGCGTCAAGCAATTTCAAGTCCATTACTTGAGGCCAGCATCGAAGGCGCCCGCGGCGTACTTATGTCCATTGCAGGTGGCAGCGACTTAGGTTTGTTTGAAATCAACGAAGCAGCTCGTATGGTGCAAAGCGCAGTTCACCCAGATGCAAACATCATCTTCGGTGCGGTAATTGATGACACTCAAGGCGATCAGGTTAAGGTCACTGTTATTGCCGCTGGCTTTGATGGCGGCGCTCCACCGTCAAACCGCTCCACTTCACCAATGTCTAAGAAAGTTCTAGACGAGACACCGCTAGCAGCAGCTGTAGCAGTTGATTTAGCGCGTGATGGCGAAGCGCCATCAATTCCAGTAACGCCAGATTCATTTTCTGACGGTGCCTTTGGCTCAGCTGCGGTTGCAGACGAGGACGACAACTTCGAAAACCTATTTGGTGATGCGCCAGCTAGCTCAGGTCATGGCGACGTCGACAACGACGGCGAAGATGATGGCGACCTCGACGTTCCTGATTTTCTTCGCTAGCGAAACCATTTCAAAATGAATGCGCAGGTCTTTGGCCGCGTTTCAATTGAAGGTATTCAAGCTATTGCATTAAGTCGCGATGGTGGCACAAGTCTGGCGCCATTTGATTCGCTTAATCTTGCCTCGTATGTGGGGGACTCGGCCGAAAACGTATCTGCGAATCTAGCCATTGCCAAAGGTTTGGTTTCAGCTAGTGAAATATCGGTCATGAATGCTGAACATGGAAACACGGTTCACATTGTTAGCAAACCAGGTGTTGCACAACCTGGTGATGGCTTAATCACAATGCAAGCAGATCTGGCTTTAGTTGCTTTGGCAGCAGATTGCGTTCCGTTTGGATTAGTAGATCCAGTTAATGGCGTTATTGCGGTGGGCCATGCTGGATGGCGTGGAGTACTGGCCAATGTCATGCAAGCGCTACTGGATGAGTTTGTTGCCAGTGGCGCGCAACTTAAACACACTCAAGCGGTAATTGGACCGGCCATCTGCGCCAAGTGTTATGAAGTGCCTGCGGACAGAGTCAAGCAATTTAGAAATGTTCGCCCTGAAGCAATTGCATCCACTAGGAATCTCGACCTGACTGCGGGCGTTAAGTCAGTGCTGGCAACCCAAGTAACAAAAATCCATGAAATTTCTGGCTGCACTTTAGAAAGTTCCGATCTGTTTTCATATCGTCG
>JBEION010000236.1:0-2192 GCA_040377565.1 Candidatus Nanopelagicales bacterium
GTGGGTCCATAGTTATCGAGTCAGCGTTTTCAATTCCAGCAAACTTATCTCGCACCGATGGAGCAAGTAGTCCTGCGCCTCCATATGCGGCATCCACGTGGAACCACATTTTATGGATCAGGGCTACTTCGCTAATACCAGAAAGGTCATCAATGATTCCAGCGTTGGTCGTTCCAGCAGTAGCAACTACTCCGACTATGGGTGCATCGTTAGCATCAACTTTGGAAAGTGCTAGCTCTAAATCCGCCTTGGTCATGGCATAGCCAGATGTTTCAACAATGAGCGGTTCAATATCCAAAATTCCAAGTGAATTTCCAATTGAGGAATGCGCTTGTTTACTAAGAGCAATTCGTACTGGCAATCGCTTACCGCCGTGTAGGCGTTGCCGACCGGAATCTCTCGCAACCGTCAGGGCAGCTAAGTTAGCCGCGGATCCACCGGAAACGAATGTGCCACCTGCTGATGCCGGGAGGCCAGCAACATCAGACATCCATCGCAAGACTTGGTTCTCAGCAGAAATAGCTCCCGCTGCTTCCAGCCAAGAAATCCCTTGAATCGAAGCACATGAAACGATCATGTCGAAAAGTAGCGCTGCTTTAGTAGGTGCTGTTGGGATAAATGCCATGAAGCGAGGGCTGTCACCAGAAACTACAGTCCGTGAGATTACTTCGTCGTAGAGCTTCAGTACATCTGATGCTGAATTGCCTTCGGGCGTTATCAATCCAGAGATTGCTTCGGCCAATACTTTTGGATCACCAGGGAAATCTAGTGGTACCTCGGGCATCGATAATCGATCCCGCATGTAGTCAAAAACTTGATTAGTTAACTCAGCATCAAATTGATGCATTGAGTTCTGATTTTCGCTTGCTCCAGACATTGAAACCACCAATGACTAGGTCCGTGAACCGCCGATCTCAGATTAGCCAGCAGGGTTTTCACGACCACCACTATGTTATCGGCTGCGCGCCTAGAAAATATCTGGTGGGTTGTAACGACCCCAGACCTCACGCAAAGCATCAGCAACTTCGCCGCCACTTGCCTTTGCAGCCAAGGCTTCCTTCATTGGATACATTACGTTCTCGGTTGACTCAGCAGCCCGCTTTAAGGAATCCAGGGCTCGCGTCACATCAGAGTTATTTCGAGAATCTCTAATGGCTTGCAAGCGAGCAACTTGTTGCTCCCCAATGACTGGATCGACTCGAAGTGGTTCGTATTTTTCTTCAACATCAATTGCAAACTTATTCACGCCAACGACAGTGCGCTCACCCTTGTCGATCTGCAAGGCGTAGTCATAAGCGCTGGTTTCAATTTCGTTCTTTTGGAAACCAACTTCGATCGCTTTAGCTGCACCACCAAATTCTTCGACTTTGCCCATCAGGCGCAAGATCTCAGCTTCTAACTCGTCCGTCATGGCTTCAATCACATAAGAGCCAGCAAACGGATCTACCGTTGCCGTCACATCAGTTTCGTAGGCCAAGACTTGCTGAGTGCGAAGTGCCAATCGGGCTGCCTTCTCAGTTGGTAATGCAATGGCTTCATCAAAAGAGTTGGTGTGAAGTGATTGAGTGCCACCTAGCACTGCGGCTAAACCTTGGATTGCCACGCGAACTAGATTCACTTCTGGTTGCTGCGCAGTTAATTGCACGCCAGCAGTCTGGGTGTGGAAGCGAAGCATTTGGCTTTTTGGATTAGTTGCCTTGAATTCATCCTTCATAATGCGAGCCCAAATTCGACGAGCAGCTCGGAATTTGGCGATCTCTTCCAAAATTGTGGTTCGCGAGACAAAGAAGAAAGCTAAACGTGGTGCAAAGTCATCGACATTCATTCCGGCCTTAATTGCAGCTCGGACATATTCGATGCCATTGGAAAGCGTGAAAGCGATTTCTTGCGCTGGCGTAGCCCCGGCTTCGCCCATGTGGTAACCCGAAATAGAGATTGTGTTCCAGCGTGGGATTTCTTTCGCGCAGTAATCAAAAATGTCTGTAGTCAAACGTAATGAGGCAGCTGGTGGATAGATATACGTGCCGCGGGAAATGTATTCCTTAAGTACGTCATTCTGAATAGTGCCATTTAATGCGGTTCCAGGAATGCCTTCGCCTTCGGCAACTAACTGGTACATCAATAACAGTGTTGATGCTGGTGAGTTGATTGTCATCGAAGTTGAAACTTGGTCTAACGGAATCCGATCAAAC
>JBEION010000088.1:0-4405 GCA_040377565.1 Candidatus Nanopelagicales bacterium
AGGGCTGATATATGGAACAGCATTCGGTCGATGTCGTATCGCTCACTCAATGCAAAATAAAGTTCAGCAACAACTTCTGGACTGGAATTCTGGCGATTCGCGATTTCAATAACATCAAGCAACGAAAACTCATCCAGGAAACTTCCAGTACGAATTGCCAATTCAGCTGGTACGCCCTGTGCCTGATACTTCTTCGCAATACCCTCTGCTCGCTCGCGCTCAACTCCACGAAGTAGTCCCGGGATTGAATTTGTTAACTTCGCAACGGTTGGTGCAAACTTAGCAATTTCTTCCTCAACATTTAGGCGACCACCACGTGATTGCAAGAACCAGCGCGTTGCTCGGTCCAACAAGCGTCGAGATTCCAAGAACAACTCGGTTTGGCAATCCGTTGATACCTTGCCATCCAAGTTTTCCAAGTCCGTCCAAAGTTGGTTTAGGCCAAACACATCTCGCGAAACTACAAAAGCGCGCAAGATTTCCGAAGTTCCCGCACCACTTTCTTCTGCAGCGCGCCAGGCATATGTAATGCCACCACGATTGACCATGTCATTAACCATCACAGTTGAAATGATTTCCTTGCGCAATGGATGTGAGGCCATCAAGTCTGCATACTTAACACGCAAATCTGACGGGAAATACTTATTCAATATTTCTTGGCACCACGGCTCGTTGACAATTTCATCGCTGGCGCGATCGCGAGTGAGATCAATCTTGACGTAAGCCATCAGGACGGAAAGTTCCGGTGAGGTTATTCCTTGTCCTTGGGCGTGCAAGGCATCTAGCTGAGAATCTGTTGGCAAATATTCAATAGCTCGATTCAAGTGACCATTTGATTCAAGTGATTGCATTAGGCGCTTATGAACGCGAAGCATTACTGGGGCCTGGAACCTGGCTTGTTCCAAAATCAGATTCTGTTCGTAATTGTCGCGCAGAACTAATTCGCCAACTTCGTCAGTCATAACTGCGAGCTGCTTATTTCGGTCTTCCGCGCTCAAACTTCCAGCAGTAACCGCTTGGTCGAGCAAAATCTTGATGTTTACTTCATGATCGGAAGTATCAACGCCAGCCGAGTTATCAATCGCATCGGTGTTTAGCTTTACACCAGCGTGCGCAGCTTCAATTCGTCCAAGTTGAGTAGCACCTAAGTTGCCGCCTTCACCGACAACGCGAGCTCTGATG
This sequence comes from Candidatus Nanopelagicales bacterium, assembly GCA_040377565.1. Taxonomy (GTDB): domain Bacteria; phylum Actinomycetota; class Actinomycetes; order S36-B12; family UBA5976; genus UBA5976. The sequence continues at coordinate 1,183 of JBEION010000088.1, forward strand.
TCACTTCCATTAATTCGGATTGCATCATTTGCCTTGTCACCAACTTGAGCGTGCGTTTCAGAAGTTGCCTTGATGTAGGTACCGATTCCACCATTCCAAAGCAGATCTACCGGAGCCAAAAGAATCATGGTCAGAAGTTCATTAGGCGTAACGCTGGTAACTTCAGGATCGATGCCAAGAGCGGACTTTGCCTCAGGAGTTAAATCAATTGACTTGACGCTGCGAGGGTAGATTCCACCACCCTTGCTGATCAGTTTGACGTTGTAATCTTCCCAAGATGATCTAGGCAAACTAAACATGCGATGGCGCTCAACAAAAGACTTTGAGGCCTCAGGATTTGGATCAATAAAGATGTGTCGGTGGTCAAAAGCGGCAATCAATCTGATGTGCTCAGAAAGCAGCATGCCATTTCCAAATACGTCACCACTCATATCACCAACACCAACCACAGTGAAATCTTGGGTCTGAGTGTTTACACCAAGCTCAAGGAAGTGACGCTTAACAGATTCCCAAGCGCCCTTTGCGGTGATGCCCATTGCTTTGTGGTCGTAACCAACAGATCCACCAGAGGCAAACGCATCGCCCATCCAGAATCCACGGTCAACTGAGATCTTGTTCGCGATGTCAGAGAAAGTTGCAGTGCCTTTATCAGCAGCAACAACTAAGTACGGATCATCAACGTCATGTCGGACTACTCGCTGTGGTGGAACAACCTTTGAGTTGACTAAGTTGTCTGTGACATCAAGTAGTGCACCAATAAACATTTGATAGCAAGCAATGCCTTCAGCTAACCAAGCGTCACGATCACTTGGCTCAGGCCCACGCTTAAGCACGAACCCACCCTTGGCTCCGCTAGGAACAATCACAGTGTTCTTAACCATTTGGGCTTTTACTAAGCCAAGGATTTCAGTGCGGAAATCTTCCTGTCGATCTGACCAGCGAAGTCCACCACGAGCAACTGATGCGAAACGCAAGTGCACGCCTTCAACTCGAGGTGAGAACACCCAAATTTCAAATTTAGGAAGTGGCAATGGCAAGTCAGGAACCATGCTTGGATCCAACTTGAATGCCATAACCTGCGGATAGTTACCGTCAGAATCCAACTGGTAAACGTTCGTGCGCAAAGTTGCTGAAACCAACGCGATACTTGCTCGCATAATTCGGTCATGATCCAAACTTGCAACTGCGTCAAGTGCATCATCGATCTTGTTTACTAATTGCTTTTGCTTGGCATCGCGATCTTGATCAAGTTCCGGATCAAATCGCACCGCAAACAATTGAACGAGTAGCTGAACGATATTTATGTTCGACAGCAAAACTTGTTGCAGGTAGCCCTGACTAAATGGCGTGCCGGCCTGGCGTAAGTAAGCCGCATAAGCGCGAATGATTCCAACATTTCGAGCCGAAAGTCCAGCTTGAATTACTAAGGCATTAAACGGATCACTATCGACTTCCCCATGCCAAGTTGCCATAAAGGTATTGCAGAATCTTTCTGACAAAGAATCTTGTTCTGGAGCCTTCGAGTCATCAAAGCGCAAACCAAAGTCGTAGACCCAAGCAACAGGGTGTCCTTTTCTACGAAGGTCGTAAGCGCGTTCATCAATTACTTCAACGCCAAGATCGTGAAGCATCGGAAGGACTGTTGAAAGTGTTATCGCACTATCCACTCGATAAATCGTGAAGCGCCTCGTGCCATCTTCTGGGGATTCCGGCGTATACATAGAAACCTTGATGGCTCCAGGTGCTTGCGACTCAAGGGATTCAATGATCTTTAAGTGTGAAACTGCATTGCCTGCCGGCACATCTTCTTTGAATGACTCTGGGAAAGAATCACTCCAAGTTCGAAGAAGTCTTGCAGAGTCCTCTTCGCCAACTTGTTCAACAAGAGATTCAGCGAAATCGTCTTCCCAGAATCGAGTGGCATCGGCAAGATCAACTTCGAGCTGCTCTAAATCAATTTGTGGAATTTCTTTACCAAGTGGCTTGCGAATTACAAAATGCAGACGAGCCAAAACAGACTCTGAAACTCGAGCTGTGTGATCAATTGAAGTTGCGCCGTAAGCAGCTAACAAAATCGCTTCCATGCGTAGTCGAACTTCAGTGGTGTAACGATCGCGTGGGAAGTAAACCAAGGCCGAAACATAGCGACCGAAAACTTCAGTGCGAGTAAAGACCCGGACCTGGCGACGCTCTTGAAGTTGTAGGACTCGACGAGCTACGTCTTCCAATTCCTCAGGTGAAATCTGGAACATTTCATCGCGTGGATACGTTTCCAAGAACTGCATTAAGTCTTTACCACTATGGGAATCGCGGCCTAATGCCATCGACGCCGTTACATCCGCAACCTTGCTCGAAAGAACTGGAATGTTATTTACCGACTGGTTGTATGCCGCAGATGAGAACAAGCCTAGGAATCTATGTTCGCCAATTTGTTTGCCAGAGGAATCTACTTGGCGAATGCCAACGTAATCCAAATAAACCGGACGATGAACGGTTGAGCGCATCTTGGCTTTTGTGACGATCATTAGCGATGACATCGAGGAGTGATCCTGATCGTCTTCGCTTAAGTAGCTGCCACTTGTTGCATCCCGAAGCGTGCCTAGACCTGCCCCACTCACACTTGCCAAGACGTTCTTGGTCAGGGCGTACTTGGAATAGCCAATAAACGTGAAGTGATTATCCGTTAGCCAGCTCAAGAATTCGATTGCTTCTCGGCGCTCTCGGTCACTGACTCCGGCTGCGGCTTCAATTTCAGAAATAACTTCGTCTAGTTTGACCTGCATTGCTGGCCAGTCTTCAACGGTTGCTCGCACGTCAGAAAGAACTTGCTGAATTCTAGATTCAATTGTTGATAAGTCTGCTGAATCAGATTCGCGATCAATCTCGACGCTGATCCAAGATTCTTGTATTGCACCATCTGGCGCAGACTCACCTGGCAACACATCTCGATCTAGAATTTCAATTAGTTCACCTTGCACATCGCGCTTAACCCAAAACCGTGGATGAATTACAACTCGGATTGAACGCCCTTGCTGAGAAATTTCAGCTGAAACAGAATCAACCAAGAACGGCATGTCATCGGTTACAACCTGAACAACGCTGTGGAGTGACTGCCAGCCTTGTGCATCCAAGCTTGGAGAAAGTGCCTGAACTTTGGAAATGCCAGGTGTTCGACTTTGACCTAAGGCAACGTGTGACTTGATTAAACCTTCTAGGTCACGAA
>JBEION010000114.1:0-3943 GCA_040377565.1 Candidatus Nanopelagicales bacterium
CGTTGCCCGCAGGTAATTCGCGGGGAGTGAAGGATCCGATACCACCGGTGATGATTGCAACTTTGGCTTCAATCACGGTGCCTTTGTCGGTAACAACTCGAACTGGGCCAGCTTCGCTGGTTTCCAGTTCTTCGGCACGCTCACCCAAGATAAATGTTGGACTGAAAGCGCCGGCCTGCTTCATTAAGCCATCAACTAAATCGCGACCTTTGACTGCAGGAAAACCGGCAATGTCAAAGATTTCTTTTTCGGGATACATGGCGGTGATTTGGCCACCAGGTTCAGTTAAGACATCTAGTACGGTTACCGAAAATCCTCGGAATCCTGCGTAATAAGCAGCATATAAACCAGCTGGACCGGCACCAATTACTAGAACATCACTCATAATCTCGAGTTTATCTTTGAATGCGAGTTAGCGGTATTCGGCAGCAGAGCGCACCCATGAGCCAGAAACTAAGGCCGTAAGGTCGGCGGCCGTTCCATTAAACACATTCAAATCCAGATGATTTCTACCACTGTCACGACCTGGGCGACAAAGTGTGACATCGACTGGGCACTCGCCAGATGATGGGCGCCAAGGAATTCCATAAAGTTCGCGATCACCGGAGTTTGTGTACTGCCAGAACGTCCAGACGTATGAGCAGTCAGTCTGCTTCCAGGCAGATTCATAACATGGTCGACCACTTAAGCCTTGGCCAACTTGAACTGCAGGATCAGCTGGATTACCAGGTTGAGCTAGCCATAGGTGATAGTTACGAAACTTCTCAACGGTCACTGGATCTTGCAGGTAACGAGTTGTCAGAAAGTTTCGATATGAATACATGATCGGAACCCGCGTAGTTGCTGCTTGCATGGCATCGAGCCAAGTGAAAGTCCAAAGTGTCACCATTTCATCGGTGATAGTTGAATCCACGCCTTCAACATCTAATACATAGGGCAAGGTGCGTTCGTCGTAGCCACCAAGTTCAGCAAGTCGCGCAGCAGCCTGGGCAGCTTGCGCCTGTGCATCAGCCACAATCACATTCGGATCAGCCGTAACTGGAATTCGCGCAAAGTGGTAGTAACCAACCAAGATGCCAGCAGCCTTTGCAGCGGGCGCCCACGCAGTCACATGGGGGATAGCTAACGCATCCTCAGTTGCCAGACCATCAGAACCCTTAATGAAGGCATATGCCACACCTGCGGCAGCCATTCGATTAAAGTCAAGTGCTTCACCAATACTTTGCCAGCGCGAAAGATCAACGCCCAGTATTCGGGTGCCTGGTCCAACGGTTACAAAATTCAACGGGGCAACTACTGCAATCGATTGAACTTTTGTTTTCTTAGTTCCCGAAAGCGCACGAATTGATAACGCGGGCGTTGAAGCCGGAGCAGTTATTGTTGCTGACCACTTGCCGCCCTTTTTCTTGGACTTAACGGTCTTTAAAGTTTTCCACTTCTTGCCTTGCTTGATTTGGATTTTTACTTTCGAACCCTTTAGGCCACCAGTAGTTTTTCCAGAAAGTGTGATCTGCTGCCCGGCGATTAGCGAGGCGGGAATTGGCGTCATAGATACCGAACGCTTCACGGCAGCCTCAGACGGTACAGCCAGCAACGACAGCACTAACGTAACTGCGATAAACAGCACCGACTTGCTTAGGCGAGACAGAATCACAGAGTTACTTTCATTACGGCGCAGCGCAAACTGCAGCAACGGGCTTACGAAGTTTGGTGCCTGTGCTGTCGCGCTTACCGAGTTTGTCTGGAACGTCCACAGCTGCTCCAGTTGAACCACAGGCATGAACTGGACCGTTGCCCGCAGTTGCGGCAACCAGCACATCTTCGCCAGCTAAGAACTTGTGACAGCGAACACCGCTTGTTGCTCGACCCTTGCCTGGGAATTCAGTTAACAAAGTTAGCTTCATAGTGTGTGCCGCAGTGCCAGGAAGTGCGCCGGCTTCACCGCCAACAGTTGCCACAAGGCATTCTTCGTGAGCGTCAACAACGGAACCAAAGATCACTTCGGCACCTTCATAAAGTCGAATACCAACAACGCCAGCAGCTGGACGACCTGTGGCGCGAACTAGGGAAGCGTCGAAGTGAAGTAATTGCGCATCGCTTGTGATCAGAACTACTTCGCCACTTTCGTCTTCGCACTGAATTGCGCCAACTAGGTAATCGTCTTCTTCAAGGCGAATGACATTCCAGTCACCAGCTGAGGCAGGTATGTCGTTAACTACTCGCTTCACAGTTCCAAAGGCGGTGGTTAAGAAAAGGGTGGACTCAGGCTGATCCAGCGCCATTAAGGAAAGTGGGGTTTCGCCCTTACCTAATGTGATGAATTCCTTTAACGCAGCGCCACCGGCAGCAGACAGAGCTGCACCTTCAGCAAGCGCTGGCAAGTTCACAACTGATTGACGTATCACACGTCCAAAACTAGTAACGATTCCAACGTCACCCCTGGCAGTTGTACGTACCATGGACCGAATTGTGTCGTGACTTGTACGCTTCTTGGCAAACTCCAGCGGAATGTCGCCAGTTGTGCGAGCTAGCAGTCCAGTTGCTGACATCAACACAAAGCATGGATCATCTGTTACTTCTAATGGAACTGGCAACGCAGCCGAAATGATGCCGTCATCTGAAAGTAATTGGGATCTGCGATCATCGCCATATTGGTTTGCCACATCAGTAAGTTCTTGACCAACTACTTTGCGCAGACGCTTATCGTTTTCCAAGATGTCAGTTAAATCAGCAATGATGGCGCGCAACTCATCTTGTTCTTTTTCAAGTTCTAAACGAGAGAACTTAGTTAAGCGACGTAGTGGCATTTCCAGGATGTAGTTTGTTTGAATTTCACTTAAATCGAAAACGCTCATCAAGCGCTCGCGGGCAGCAGCTGTGTCATCACTGCCACGAATAACTGCGATAACTTCATCGATATCTAGGATTGCAACTAACAAACCATCAACTAAATGCAAGCGATCATTTGCCTTAGTGCGACGGAATTCACTGCGACGACGAACAACTTGAAGTCGGTGATCAATGAAAACTTGAAGCAATGGCTTTAAGCCAAGCGTTACTGGCTGGCCATTAACTAGAGCCACGTTATTGATGTGGAAGGCATCTTCTAGCGGAGTTAACTTGTAAAGCTGATCTAGCACTGCCTCTGGATGGAAACCATTCTTGATTTCGATAACAAGTTCAAGACCTGATTCGTAATCTGTTAAATCGATTACATCCGAGATACCCTGCAACTTCTTATTAGTAACCAATTCCTTGATGCGCTCAATTACCCGCTCTGGACCAACTTGGTATGGCAATTCGCGAACAACGATTCCTTGGCGACGCGACGAGATTTGTTCGATGTCGACTTTGGCGCGAACTTTAAAGCTGCCTTTGCCACCTTCGTAAGCTTCTCGGATTCCATCTAGGCCATAGATGATGCCACCAGTTGGCAGATCAGGACCTGGCACAAAAGTCATTAACTCATCAAGAGTTGCCTTGGGATGAGCAAGTAGGTGAGAGGCAGCAGCCACAACTTCGCGCAAGTTATGTGGTGGCATGTTCGTTGCCATACCAACAGCGATACCGGATGCGCCATTGACTAAAAGGTTTGGAATTGCTGAAGGTAAAACCGTTGGTTCAAGTTCGCGGCCGTCGTAGTTTGGCGTGAAGTCAACGGTGTCTTCATCGAGTGAATCCACCATTGCACTGGCTGGACTTGCTAGGCGGGCTTCGGTGTAACGGTAAGCAGCTGGACCTTCATCAAGTGAACCGAAGTTACCGTGACCATCAACAAAAGGAAGTCGTAGCGACCAAGACTGAGCCATACGAACAAGTGCGTCATAGATTGCGCTGTCACCATGCGGGTGCAGCTTGCCCATAACTTCGCCAACAACGCGAGCGCTCTTTACGTGGCCTTTGTCAGAGCGCAATCCCATGGATGCCATAGTGTGCAAAATTC
>JBEION010000060.1:0-5496 GCA_040377565.1 Candidatus Nanopelagicales bacterium
CACTCCCCACATTGATTCCCAAGCTGAACCAAGTGGTCGGGTTTCGAAAACTTGATCGCTATAGATCGTGTCACGAAGTGGCATAGTGCCACGTTCAGCAATCCAAGTCGACAAGTTCAAATAATTTGTGTCATCACTTTGTGGTCGCAAAGTTACCGAAGCAACTAACGCCATACCCGCTGCGATCACCCAGGCAAACCAATGGAAGGTTTTGTAATCAGCAGCAACGCTGACATGCGATTTAGCAAACTTGAAAGCAAATAGCGATCCAATGCCGACCAATACCAAAATCGTTAAAGCCCATTGGGAATTTGTGAGGACTGGGAGCTTCTTGGCTATGTATAGGTAGGCAACTACGGCAGCAATTAAGCCAGCCCAAGTGACATTTCGCGCTAACGGATTATTGCGATGAAGCGCTGGATCACTTGTTAGATAAGGCGCTGGGATTGGTTCGCCATAGAAGCCAGCTTCGGTGAAGCGTTTGATTAGCGCGAAAAGCACAACAGCAAAGGCTGCCCAAACTCCTGCAACAACTAGGGCATTCGTCGTGAAGTAACGCGAGGTGTAATACGCAAGTGAGGCAGCGGCAAGAATGAAAATGGTTACGTCAAGGACTTTGTCTGCAAGTCGACGTGAACCAATTACTGCCATGTTTCAAGCCTGCCTAAAGCGCTGCAACAAAGTCGGAAACAACACGCATCAGGTCAGCTTCATCTAGATTCTTGTGTTCCAAAATTGTGAAACGATCTGGCCTAGTTTGCGGTGCGAAAGCAACAGCCTGCGCGAACTGTTCGGTGGTTAAGCCAAGGTCTTTTGGTGATGTTGGCAGACCATGACGGAACAATGCATCGTGTAGTTGATTGAACTCTTCGGTTGCACCACGTAGATAAGTTGCAAACAATGCGCCGACTGCAACCTGTTCACCGTGTGGTGCAGATTTTTCTGGCAGCACCATATCTATTGCATGAGAAATTTCATGACAAGCACCACTGCATGGTCGCGAAGTTCCAGCCACTGCCATAGCTAATCCAGAAAGCACTAGACCTTCAGCCAAAGTTGTTAAGAAGCCTGGGTCTTCGATAGTGCCTGGATGGTTAAGCAAACTAGTTGCTGCAGTGCGAGACATTGATGCAGCAAGGCCATCAACTTCTTCGCCATTGATTTCGCGAGCAAGTTCCCAGTCGGCAACTGCGTTTAAGTTGCTAAGCACGTCACCGATGCCAGCGCGTAAGAATCGAACCGGACCACTGCGCACAACATCAAGATCAATAAGTACTGCAGCCGGAACTGAAACACCGTGACTGCTACGAGTGCCATCGTGTTCAAGGATGCTGACCGGACTTGCAATGCCATCGTGGGCAAGATTTGTTGCAACAGCAATCATCGGCAAGTTGGCTTGGCTAGCTGCATACTTTGCTGCATCCAAAACTCGTCCGCCACCAACACCAACGACACTTGAATACTTAGTTAGTGAGGCTGCGATGTCTTTTGCCGACTGCAAACTGCCGTCAGAGAGTTCATAGAAATCTGCATGTGGGATTTGCTTTTCGATTTGAGCCCGAAATGCCAAACCTGAACCAGTTGAAATAATCACCGCTACGCGAGAATCCGGTGCAACCCGAGGATCACTGATCACGTCGTGCAAGCGATTTAATGCGCCAGCCGAAATGTCAACGTGAAGTGGCGCTGGGAATGTCCGGTTTAGTAATGACATACGATCTCCCGAGCGCGCTCGAGGTCTTCTAAAGTGTCCACTTCAATCCATGGGATGTCACCGATGGCTGCAGTTGCGATGTGAGCGCCCCGGTTAACCATTTCTTGGAAACCATCTTCGTAATAAAGGTTTGGATCGCGCTCAAATGTGGCCTTGAGAGCATCAGCCAAGTCCCCCGCCAATGCGCCTGGAATCCTTGCAACACCAATGTATTCACCGGCTGCAGTCTCTGGCTCCATCAACTTGGTGATCAATGTGACGCCGCCACGATCGTTTAGCTGAACTTTCATTTCTTCATCAGCCAGTTTCTTCACGTTATCCAGCGACAAAGTAATAAATTCATCGGTTTGGGCTTTGAGTAATTCTTCAACAAACACTGGATGAATCGTGTCACCGTTAGCGATGATTGCACCGGCCTTCAAAACATCGCGAGCACACCAAAGCGAATAAGCGTTATTCCACTCTTCGGCTTTGTCGTTGAAAACTAGTTCGATGGTTACGCCATAACGCTCTTCGAGTTCTTGCTGGCGGATGCGAACTTGATCTGCGGCATAGCCAATGATGATTGCAACATCGTTAAGTCCAGCTTCAGCAAAGTTCTTCAAAGTTAGATCCATAACGGATCTGGTGTCATCAAGTGGGACAAGTGCTTTAGGCAAAGTGTCGGTGTAAGGGCGCAAACGACGACCTGCGCCGGCGGCCAAGATCAAACCGATCATTGTGAGTCTTCGCTTGTGTCGCTTTCTTCATCACCGTAAAAATCAGCAATCTCGATGGCAGCTTCGTCAGAATCCAAGTTTTCCATTTCAATGATTTCAGTTGCTGCTTCGATTGCTTCCACTGCTTCCTTCATTGCGAACTCTGCGGCTATAGATTCAGTACGCTCCTCAGCTTCATCAGAATCGATTGAGTCGGTTTCATCTGAATCGATTGATTCTGGATCAGCAACATAATCTGGCAGGTCGCTTGAATCACTTTGTTCATCAGCGCGATCATCGATTACTAAATCAACAACAGGAATGGGTGTTGCTTGCTCAACGCGAACTGAAGAGTGCGCACCACAACCAAATGTGGTTGCAACAACTTGACCATCAGCTGCGCCGAATTCATTTCCACACACACCAAAGACTTGACCGATTGATCCACCGATTGCAACCAAGAACCCACATGAACCGCAATTAGCTGGCGCGGACTTTGCCATCGCGGAACGCGGACCGTTTAGTTTTTCAAACCAACGATCAACAGCGCGCTCTAAGCCAACTGTGCTTAAAACTTTTTCGCGACCTAGTCCTAGTTCCCATTGCGCTGGATGAAGAGGTGCTAGATCTTCGGAAAGTTCTTCGAGGTCACCAAGTGCTGTGAAGCCTGCAGTTAGACGCTCGTCATTTTCGGAAACTGGAAGTAAGTCGCCGACACCTAAGTCGCCGGCTTCAACGCGATCAGCCCATGGCTTCCACTGCTCTGGAACTAATGCAGCAGAACCTGGCAGCAAGTTAACTTCGCTCACGGAAAGTCCAGCCTGGCCGTTAACTTCAACCAGGCTTACTTCCCAATACCAACCTGGATAACCAGGTGAGGTGCATTCGAAGGTGTAGCTGGTGATGGTTACAGATGAATCTTCAGTTGGCTCGACAACGGAGTCCAATGCCTTGCCAAAGTGGTCAGCAGGGATGGATTCCAGGAGCGCGGATCGAGCTAAGTCGATCGCTGAAGTTGTTGTACTCACCTATGTATTGTCCCTTATATGGGTCATATCACTGAAATTTGGGTTAATTCAACGCAATAGTGACTAAGTAGGCGCCTATTTCATGGGATGGTCAGACAAGCGGGGGCTCAACTAAAAGTTCGGAGCCCTAATGAGAACGTACTCGACGAAAAATTCCCTGATCATCGGCATAAGTATTGTGCTGGGTGCATCCCTGCTTTCCGTAGGTGTGAGTAACGCTGCGGGATCAACAATCAAGGCTTGTGCCAAGAAATCAAATGGTGCGATGCGTCTGATTGACGCAAGTAAGAACTGTAAGAAGAGTGAGCGCACATTAACTTGGGGAGCTCAAGGCGATGTCGGTGCAATAGGCGATGTCGGTGCAACAGGTGCTGCGGGTTCGAATGGAACCAATGGTTCAGCAGGAGCTAGTGGCCTATCTAAAGTGCATCACTATCAACTGGACAGCAGCTCTTTACTTACTTTCACAAATGAAACGTTAAGAAGAGGAATAACCATGGCTGCCCTACCTGCGGGGGATTATGCTCTAGATTTTTCGACAATGGTTATGTATGAATCGGTCACAAATCACACAGGTGCTGCTTATCTAAATTGTCTATTGAGTTCTGAAGCAAGCTACACCGCTGCAGAGGCAAATAGAAGTTCCATCTACTGGCCAAAGAATCCAAATTCTGCAGGCTGGGTTCTGCCATATCAAATCCAATTCCAACCTTCAAATGCGGCATTTGGACAAACTCAAAATATGGCTGCTTCATCGGTAGTGACAGTTCCAGGAGGACAGAAGTTGAGTTTGGTTTGCCAGATGGATGAAGGCAAGCGGTTGAGCGAAAATAGCGATGAGGTTATGAGAATGTGGTTCATATCTATGATCTTTACTGCTGTCAATGAAAAGGCTGCTATCGGTAACGGTTAAATTCGTTAACCAAAAGTGGCGCCTTGCTTTCCCGCAAGGCGCCACTTTTTTGAATCCTTAAATTGATTATTAAATGTAATTACGCGTCAATCTGGTCAGCAACACCGCGAAGCACGGCTACGAGCTTCTCGGTCTGCTTGTCATCTGGGTAACGGCCACGACGAAGATTTCCCGCGTAACCATCAAGAAGTTTGATGACATCTTCCAAAACAATGGCCATGTCTTCAGCATCTCTGCGGCCACCCTTGGAAACACTTGGTGGTGCTTCCAGGATTCGCAATGACAATGCCTGCATACCCTTTTTGCCATCGGCAACGCCAAACTCACAGCGGGTGCCGTTCTTCAAAGTTAAGGTGCCAGCTGGGAGCGCGGAGGCATGCAAAAATACCTCTTCGCCTTCATCCGTTTGAAGAAAGCCGAAGCCCTTCTCGGAATCGTAAAACTTCACTTTGCCTGTAGGCACGGTGTTCTCCTTGCGCTGGTTACTTTCTTTGGCTCCCGATAACCCGATCGCCTTACTTAAGGGTAGATGAAAAGTCCGAATCCGCCCAAACCTGCGATTTCAATGCACAATCCGCACAGGAAAGCAATAAATCTCAAGTGGCGCTAAGTAACCTAAACCGCGTAACGTAGCAAGATGAGCACTTCTAAAAAGGCTGAAACGGTCATGCGCCCACGGTCTTTGGCAGATGATCTGCGCCAGCGAAGTGACGAATCCCTTGAGGTCTTATTCGCAACACGTCCAGACCTGCTGCACCCGGTTCCTACTGATCTTGGACAGCTAGCAGTTCGGGCAACCACATCGCCAAGTGTTGGTGCCGCGCTAGATGCACTGAATCACATTGAACTTAGTGTTTGTGAAGTTTTGGCCGCGCTGCCTGATCCAGCAGCTCGCGTTGAAGTTCATGCCGGACTTAAAGGCGCAATTGGTTACAACGCCAAAGCAATCGATTCAGCAATTGATCGCTTGCTTTCCAGTGCATTGGTTTGGGGCGATGACGAAGAGCTTCACTTAGTTCGAGTTGCCCGCGAATCTTTCGGTGCTTATCCATGTGGTCTGGCTGCATCGTTTGCAGATTCGCGTCGCAAAGTTCGTGAGTATTCAAACAAAAAGACTTTGGCTGAAAAAACTCTTGCCAGTGG
>JBEION010000219.1:0-2376 GCA_040377565.1 Candidatus Nanopelagicales bacterium
ACGCTAGAGCTTGGTGGAAATGCTGCAGCAGTTGTTCTCGAAGACTGGAACAGTGAAAAGGATATGACTTGGGCTGCTTCGCGCATTGCAACCTTTGCTAACTATCAAGCTGGTCAATCCTGTATCTCGGTGCAACGAGTTCTAATTCATGACTCGATCTTTGAAGAAATGACTAATCGAATTGTTACTGCAGTTGCCGCTCTTCCAAATGGCGACCCACGTGATGAAAAGACTGTGGTTGGTCCAATGATCAATGAAGCAGCTGCCATTCGAGTTGAGGAATGGGTTAATGAAGCTGTTGCTGGGGGAGCGAAAGTTCTAACCGGCGGCAAGCGCAATGGCTCTTACTATGAACCGACAGTGTTAGCTGATGTTGCAGTTGATGCCAAGGTTTCTTGCAACGAAGTATTTGGTCCTGTCATGCTGGTTAATTCAATCTCTTCAACGCAAGAAGGCTTTGACATAGTCAACGACTCACCATTTGGTTTGCAGGCAGGCGTATTCACGCACGACGTGCAAACTGCATTCCTTGCGCATTCGGAGCTTGAAGTTGGTGGCGTAATCATTGGTGACGTGCCAACTTTCCGTTCGGATCAAATGCCATACGGTGGCGTAAAAGCATCTGGCGTTGGCAAAGAAGGTTTGCTACATGCCATGCGCGATCTAACTCATGAGCGCATCCTGGTACTTAGTGACCTAGCGCTTTAGTTGATGCTAAGAAATTCATGCGTTCGGTAATTGTTCTGGGGTCCACCGGAAGCATTGGAACTCAAACTTTAGAAGTAATCAGAGCAAGCGATTCTGAATTCAAAGTTGTTGGAATTTCTGCCGGTGGCAACAATCCAAGTTTGCTCGCTGAGCAAGCCCTCGAGTTTCAAGTTGAATACGTTGCGATAGCAAATGCCACAGCAGCGCAAGATGTGCAGCTAGCCATTTACGCGCAAGCTAAGAAAGCTGGATACTCCGAAGGTAACTTCACGCTTCCAAAAATGCTCGTTGGACCGCAGGCAGCAACTGAACTTGCGGGAGTATCGGCTGACGTTGTGGTTAACGGAATTACTGGAGCGGTCGGATTACTGCCAACGGTTGCGGCTTTGACTGCTGGGTCAGTATTGGCACTAGCAAACAAAGAGTCACTAGTAATTGGTGGAACGGCAGTTACCAAACTTGCAAAGCCAGGGCAGCTTGTTCCAGTCGATAGTGAGCATTCTGCAATCGCACAATGTTTGCGTTCAGGTGAGGCAAGTGAAGTTAAGCGCTTAGTTCTCACTGCAAGTGGTGGACCTTTCCGAGGTAAGTCGCGCAAGGATCTTGAGACGGTAACGCCAGAGCAAGCTCTGAATCATCCGACCTGGGCAATGGGTCCAGTAGTAACGATCAATTCTGCAACCATGATGAATAAAGGTCTCGAAGTTATAGAGGCGCATCTACTATTCGGCATTGAATTTGAAAACATCGAAGTAGTCGTACATCCGCAGTCAGTCGTTCACTCCATGGTCGAATTTATTGATGGTTCCACAGTTGCCCAAGCAAGTCCTCCTGACATGAGGTTGCCAATAGCCCTAGGACTTGTTTGGCCAAACCGAATTACCGGCATAGCAAGTGGCTGCGATTGGACGCAGGCCACTAGTTGGACTTTCGAACCTCTAGACAACGAAGTGTTTACTGCCGTAGAACTTGCGAAATTGGCTGGTTCCCGTGCTGGAACTGCACCTGCAGTACTTAATGGCGCAAATGAAGTCGCAGTCGCTGCATTCCTTGCTGGGGAGCTTTCCTTCCTGGGAATTGTTGATTTTGTTGCAGAAGTTTTGCAGGTTCACTTGGATTCCAATTTTGTGTCAGACCAAGACCTGACAATAGAAGAAGTTTTGAAAGCTGCAGATTGGGCACAACTATATGGTCGTGAATTACTTGATTCCAAGAAATAGGACCATCACATGCTGACCCTGCTCGGAATATCAATTTTTGCAATTGGCTTACTTTTGTCGATTGCATTGCACGAACTTGGTCACATGGCGCCGGCAAAGAAGTTTGGTGTAAAAGTTCCGCAGTACATGGTTGGCTTTGGGCCAACACTTTGGTCGCGCATTAAAGGTGAAACCGAATACGGAATCAAAGCCATTCCACTCGGTGGCTACATTCGAATGATTGGAATGTTCCCACCTAATCCAAAGGGAGTCCAAGATCGAGAACATCTTGGACGTATGGGTCTAATGATTGAGTCTGCGCGTGAGGAAGTTCTTGCCGAGATTGCACCAGAGGATGAACCACGCACGTTTTACCGATTAAGTGTTCCAAAAAAGTTAACCGTAATGTTCGGCGGGCCTTTCATGAACTTGGTAATTGCGACAATTCTTTTCACAATTTCCTTGAGCG
>JBEION010000192.1:0-2682 GCA_040377565.1 Candidatus Nanopelagicales bacterium
GCACTTGCAGCCAAGGCTAGATAAGTGCGCTCTTCAGCTGTGATTGAAATTTCTGGCATTAACCAGTCGGAACGATCAATTCGATATCCCAAAACGTCATCATGGAGCATATCCACTGGCTTGGTCTCTACCGGAATCGCTAAATCTCGTAGCGCAGCTTTATCCCGCTCAAACATTCTTTCGAAAGCTTCATTGGAATCGCCGTAGCCTGGGACTCGCTCCCGAATCTGTTCTCGAGTTAATGGAATTCTGGAATTAAGCAAGACAAAGAGCAAGTTGAGCATGCGCTCAGTGCGTGCTCTTGCCATGACTTAAGAAACAGCTAAAAGATCGATGATGAAGACGAGAGTTTTTCCAGAAAGTCTGTGACCACTACCTGCAGCGCCATATGCCATCTCAGGTGGAATGGTTAACTTTCGGCGTCCGCCAACTTTCATACCTGGGATACCTTCTTGCCATCCGACAATTAATCCCTTTAAACGAAATTCGATGGACTCGCCACGATCCCAAGAGGAATCGAACTGCTCACCAGTCTCGAAATCAATGCCTGCGTAGTGAACTGTCACAGTTTGGCCTGGCCCCGCTTCAGTTCCATCGCCAACTTGTAAATCTTCAATAACTAACTCAGTTGGTGCTGGACCCTCTGGAAAATCAAACTCTGGTGCCTGCATGGATTCCTCTATCTGCTAATTGATTCGGTCTTAACGTAACTCGGACAATCTATTCAAAACTTACTAGGTCAACTACGAAGATCAAGGTTTCACCAGGCTCAATACCGCTACCTGGAGGTGGATTATTGCCGTAGCCCAGTTCAGCTGGAATTACTAGAAGTCGCCGACCGCCAACCTGCATTCCAACAAGGCCTTCTTGCCAACCCATAATCACGTTATCCAACGGAAAAGTAGCTGGTTCACCACGCACCCAGGAGGCATCAAACATCTGCCCAGTTGCTCCGCCATATCCAACATAATCGGCAGTTAGTGTTGCTCCTGCTGGGAGTGGATCGCCAGTACCAACAATCACGTCTGTAACTTGCAGTTCAGTTACCGGATCGCCTGGCGTGATAGCAACGACCGGCTCGGAGCCAGCTTCACCAGTCACTTCAACACTCACCGGAGTTCCAGTTAAGGCTGGATCGGAATCGGAAGATGTTGACGCAGCAGGTGTCGATGTCTCATCAGATGATGAAGAGCACGCAGTAAGCATTAGGGCCGTAGAAATTACTAAAACTGAAGTACGAGTGAACATATCTCAATCCTACAATCAGGAAGTTACTGCCTCTTGCATGGAGTCGATAAGTTTCTGAACGCGCTCATCTACAGTGGCAAATGGGTCCGGGCACAAAACTGTCCGTTGCGATTGATCATTCATCTTCAGGTGTACCCAATCGACGCTAATGTCCTTGCCCGCATCTTGCGCGGCGGCGATAAAGTCACCTCGTAGTTTGGCTCGAGTAGTTTGCGGCGGCACAGTTTGGGCTGTCAAAATCTCGGCATCAGTAGTCACGCGATTAACCCGACCATTGTTCTGAAGCAGATAGAACAAACCTCGATTTTGTGTGATGTCGTGATACATCAAATCGAGTTGAGCAACTCGTGGTGAATCCAATTCCAGATTGTTCTTCTCACGGTAAGAGTCAACCAATTGCTTCTTAATGGCCCAATCGATGTCCTGCGCAATCAATGAATGATTGTTTGTCTCAACCGCAGTTAACGTACGCTCCCAGAGCTCTAGTGCAATTACGTGTTCCCGAGTCATGTTCATGTCACCCGTTGCAACATAATTCTTAACCATTTCAAGATATGCCCATTGCATTTGTAGAGCGCTCATGGTTGAGCCTGAATTCAAAGTGACGGTAGCTAATCCAGTTATGTCGTGTGATACATCACGAATGGCACGAATTGGATTTTCGAGCGTGAAATCTCGATTCAAATTGCCAGTCTCAAGTAATCGCAAAACAAAGTCCATGGAAACAACTTTGAGCAGAGTTGTCATCTCCGACATGTTTGAGTCCCCAACAATTACATGCAGGCGTCTAAAAGCTTCAGAGTCCGCGTGTGGTTCATCTCGAGTGTTGATGATCGGACGTGATCTTGTTGTCGCACTTGAAACGCCTTCCCACATATGGTCAGCGCGCTGTGACAGTGAATAAATCGTGCCTCTAGGTGTAGTTAAGACCTTACCGGCACCACAGATCAATTGCCGTGTTATCAAGAATGGAAGCAACGCTTCAATCTGCTCCAGATAATCCTGGCGACGCTTGATCAAGAAGTTTTCGTGACAACCATATGAATTGCCACCTGAGTCAGTGTTGTTTTTGAAAAGGTAGATTTCCCCTTCAATTCCTTCTTCCAGTAAACGCTCTTGCGCATCGAGAATCAGTTCCGCAAGGATTCGCTCGCCGGCCTTATCTTGCACGATCAAGTCGTGGAAATCGTCACACTCGGCAGTTGCGTATTCTGGATGACTACCAACATCTAAATAGAGACGAGCACCATTAGTTAGAAATACGTTTGAGCTTCTCCCCCAAGAAACAACGCGCTTGAAAAGGTAACGAGCTACTTCATCTGGAGTGAGACGACGCTGACCTTGAAATGTGCAAGTAACACCAAACTCTGTTTCAATTCCGAAGATTCGTTTGTCGAGTCTGCCTGATGACACTTACTGTCCACCTTTTTGCAC
>JBEION010000159.1:0-3095 GCA_040377565.1 Candidatus Nanopelagicales bacterium
CCTTCTTCTGCTGGCTGAGCCGCAAAGATTCCAAGGTGGAATTTCTCTTCAGCTCCCGCGTCAACTGCACAGACAAATGCCATGGTTGCACGCTGGGAAGAATTTGGATTTCCAGCTGCGGTATTTGAAGAAAGTAGATTCTTATCTAAGAAAATAGTTGGACGATATTCAACGCGAACTTTTCCAGCGTCAATTAGACCTTGAATCGCAGCACCTGATGCTTCTTCAAAACGGGCACAAGCCGGGCACTGGAAGTCTTCCCATAGCTGAAGGACTGGAATCTTGTCAGCATCAGTTGCAGTCCAAGCCGATCCAACTTTTACGCCGTAAGTATCAGAAGTAACACCAGTTGGCAGAGCTGCATCTGTCGGCACTACTGCATCTTTGTTGGAAAGAACTGGAATCGCGATCAACGCGGCCATAACGGCAACTACAACGAGTCCACCAATGATGCGGATCTTGCGCTGACGCTTTTGTTCAATTGCAGCGGCTTCCTGACGAGCGGCAGCGGCGGCGGCTTTGGCGGCTTTGGCACTCATGTTTTCTTGTGACACGAAAACTCCATTAATTAAGGTTGCTATTCAAGTGAAAACTTACGTTCCCTTAATTATGTCGCACTTTTTCAAGTACTGGAACTTGCTAAAAAGTAAGCAAATTTAGCGGGCTAAGCCTTTAGAAAGTGCCTGCGCTAACGCCTTCGCGCCAGCTGCGCCATCCTTCTTGATCGCAGTAACAAATGCGCTACCCACAATGACGCCGTCAGCATATTGGGCAATCTCATGAGCCTGTTCTGGTGTGGAAACACCAAGTCCCACTGCTACTGGCAGATCGCTATGTCGTCGGACTTTCGCAACTAGCCCTTCAATCGCATCTGAAATTGAAGTGCGTGCGCCAGTTACTCCCATGACGGCGCCGGCATAGATGAAGCCAGTAGTTGCGTTTGCTACTTTTGCAATTCGTTCGTCGGAACTGGAAAGTGCAACCAAGAAAACTCGATCAACATCATGTGAATTAGTTGCCAAAATCCAGTCTTCGGCCTCCTCTGGAGTTAAGTCAGGTGTAATCACACCAATACCACCAGCGGCATGGAAGTCGGTAGCAAAGGAATCCACGCCATAACGCTCAATTGGATTCCAGTACGACATAACAAGTGCTGGTACTCCAAGGTCTGCGACTCGCTTAACAGTGTTAATTACCGTTGCAGATTTTGTGCCACCTTCAAGTGAAATATTCACGGCATCCTGGATTGTTGGACCATCCATTACGGGGTCGCTGTATGGAAACCCAATTTCAACGATATCCACGCCACCTTCAACCATGGCCGTAATACATTCAACTGCGCCATCTTCAGTTGGATAACCAGCAGGCAAATATGCAATCAGTGCCGCCCGATTTTCAGATTTAGCGCGCGCGAATGCATCGTGCAACAAACTCATAGATTGATTCCAAAGTATTTCGCGGCGGTCTCGACATCCTTATCGCCACGACCTGAAAGATTAATCAAGATGATTGCACCCTCGCCAAGTTCTTTACCAATCTCAATTGCGCCAGCCAGTGCGTGGGCAGTTTCAATGGCAGGAATGATTCCTTCGGTCTCACAAAGCAACTTGAATGCGTTCATCGCTTCAACATCGGTAACAGAGCGATATTCTGCTCTACCAATGTCAGCTAAGTACGCATGCTCAGGTCCAACACTTGGATAATCCAAGCCGGCAGATATGGAATGGCTTTCGATAGTTTGTCCGTCATCATCTTGCATGATGTAAGAGCGTGCGCCATGAAGAACTCCGACTGCGCCACCGACGATTGTTGAAGCGTGGCGCCCTGTTTCAATTCCGTCACCACCGGCTTCTAGTCCAAGTAGGCGAACATCAGCATCGCCAATGAAAGCGGTGAAGATTCCGATTGCATTAGAGCCACCACCAACGCAGGCTGCAACAACATCGGGAAGGCGACCATATCGGCTAAGCATCTGTTCGCGGGATTCATCTCCAATGATTCGGTGGAAGTCACGAACCATTTCTGGGAATGGTGCTGGACCAGCAACTGTGCCAAGCATGTAGTGCGTGGTTTCTACATTTGCAACCCAGTCGCGCATGGCTTCGTTGATTGCATCCTTAAGAGTGCGACTACCGATAGTTACAGGTACGACGGTTGCGCCAAGAAGTTTCATGCGGGCAACGTTTAGAGCCTGACGCTTAGTGTCTTCTTCTCCCATGTAAACAACGCACTCAAGACCAAGTAAAGCTGCAACAGTTGCAGTAGCAACACCATGTTGTCCGGCTCCAGTTTCGGCAATCACGCGGGTTTTACCCATGCGCTGAGTTAGTAGTCCCTGGCCTAGAACGTTGTTGATCTTGTGTGAGCCAGTGTGGTTCAAGTCTTCGCGCTTTAACAGGATAGTTGCGCCGCCAGCATGTTCAGCAAATCTCTTTGCCTCGGTAATTGGGCTCGGGCGACCTGTGTAGTTAACCTGTAAATCGCGAAGCTGCTTTAAGAAACTTGGATCTACAGATGCTTTGCGGAATGCCTCGTCTAATTCATCGAGAGCTGCCATCAACGCTTCAGGTACGAAGCGACCGCCGAATTTTCCGAAGTGGCCGCGCAGATCTGGCACTGATACAACATCATTTGCTGTCATTTGCGCCAGTCCTAAGAACGATTCAATAAGAATTTTTCACGGGCCCGAATTCCCGCCTGAGTCCATTCTGCGACAGTTTCGGCCGGAGTACCACCCGTGACTAAAGCCTCACCGACCAGTACTGCTCTAGCGCCACTTAAAACTAGGGCTTCCACTTGATCGGTAGTGGAAATCCCAGACTCTGCAATGGCCAAAATCTCATTTGGGATTTGCGGAATCAAGTTGTGGCAGACGTCCAAACTAACTTCCAGGGTCTTTAAATTGCGGGCATTAACGCCTATGAGTTTTGGATTAATCGCTAGGGCTCGGTGTAGTTCTGGCTCATCATGAACTTCAACTAGAACTGACATGCCAAGTTCATCGGCTAGTTGATTCAATTCTGAAAGCTGAGAATCCGACAATCCGGCCACGATTAGCAGAATTACATCAGCGCCATGCGCTCGAGCTTCCCACA
>JBEION010000123.1:0-3731 GCA_040377565.1 Candidatus Nanopelagicales bacterium
GTGTAGTTCTCAGATGCAATTAACTGAATGCCAGTGCGCAAGCGAGTTAATTCATCCAGAAGAACGTTTGCAATTTCAGGATCGGTTGCATTCAGCTCATCGAAGTCAGATCCAAAGAAAGTATTGCTCATTGTTTTCACCTTTAACGTTTTGACCGCATCCCCGCGGTTCACTAATTCTAGGGGCTTGCGACTTAGGACGCAGATGCGTCAATTACCGAAGGCAGGACTGCGCGAATTTGGGCTAACGAGAGCTCACCGCTTCGAATCATGCGCACATGATCAGTCGTGGCATCGATAACCGTTGAGATTCTGGGACTTAACGGCCCACCATCTAAATACACATCAACTAGATCTAATAATGCCTCTTGTGCCTGTTCCACAGTCTGGACCGCGGCTTGACCAGCCAGTTGTGCGCCGGTCATAACTGTGGGTCCAATTCCGGATAGGACTGCTTGGGCAACTTCATGATGTGGAACCCGAACGGCCAATGCGGATCCAACCTGACCAATTTTCCACGACAACGAACTTTGCGCAGCGGTTAGTACTGTCAGCGGTCCCGGCCACAGTGCGCTGGCTAAATCATTTGCAATTGTAGAAAAGTTTGCCACGCCTCGAATGGTTTCTATTGATGCTGCAGCAATTGGTAATGCAATATCTGAATTCTGATTCTTTGCAATTCGTAATTTAGTAATTGCACCGATACTGAAGGCATCACAAATTACGGCATATGAAGTATCAGTTGGAATAACTGCGAGCCCGCCAGCTTTCACGGCAGAAACTGCAGCATCAACTGCCAACTGAATGTCAGCACCAGATGCTTGCGCATCAACCTTAAACACTTGTGACATGTGACTATCTTCCCATGCCTGCCACTACAGACCTAACGGCCGTAGTGAATCTTGGGAGTTTGTTGTAATCCAAGTTGTCTTTTACATTCGTCCAGGTATTTGGCATGGCAGCAAAAAGTGCAGGCATGCTCTCCCCCTGCACATCAGCATGTTCCATTCCAACAAAGCCACCAGGCTTAAGTAGCTCGGCAGCAACTACAACAACTTCGCGCGCAACATCTAGTCCATCGACTCCACTAAAGAGTGCAATCGCTGGATCGTGATCGCGGGCTTCGGGATCGCGCGGAATCATCTCGCTTGGAATGTAAGGCGGATTAGAAACTAAGGCATCGACTTGATTGAAAAGTTCACTCAACAAAGATTGGTCACCGGCATTGCCATGGTGAACGATCACGTGTGATTCAACTGCTTCAAGTTTTGCTGCATGATCCACCACGTTGTGAGTAAGCCACTTGAAAGCATCATCGGATAACTCGACAGCGTGAACTGTAGTTCCGGGAACTTCCAAAGCTAAAGATAGTGCAATTGCTCCGCTACCTGCACAAAGATCAACGGCCATTCGCGGTTGGTCGACGGCTTTTAAATGTTTGATTGCAGCTTCAACCAGTAGCTCAGTCTCAGGTCTTGGCACAAAAACTCCTGGACCAACTGCAAGTTCTAAGTGTCTGAAATATGCAATGCCAGTTAAATGCTGAAGTGGGACACGATTGGCCCGTCTGGCAACCAAGGCTTCATATTCAAAAAGCTGTTCGTCTGAAATCTGGTTAACGGAAGTTAATTGATTTCTTTCAACTCCAAGGACATGGGCAAAAAGTAATTCAGCGTCTACCTGAGGACTGGATACTTGTGCATCATTTAGTAAGAGTGCTGCCCTACTTAAGGCATTGCGCGGATCCGAACTCATAACAATTAGTCACCTAAAGTTGCGAGGCGCTCTTTGGTGTCCGCTTCAATGCAGGCACCAATTACTGGATCTAAGTCACCATTCATTACGGCATCAAGATTATTACTCTTGAATCCAACGCGGTGATCAGCCAGTCGGTTTTCTGGGAAGTTATAAGTTCTAATTCGCTCCGAGCGATCAACAGTTCGAACCTGACTCTTGCGAGCATCCGATGCAGCAGCCATTGCAGCTTCTTGCGCAGCCGCCAACATTCTGGCGCGAAGAATACGCATCGCAGATTCTTTATTTTGAAGCTGCGACTTTTCGTTCTGACACGAAACCACAATTCCAGTTGGAACGTGCGTGATGCGAACCGCAGAGTCAGTTGTGTTAACACTTTGTCCGCCCGGACCCGAGGAACGGAAAACATCGATTCGAAGATCATTCGGATCGATAGTTACATCAACTTCTTCAGCTTCTGGAAGTACGAGAACTCCAGCTGCTGATGTGTGAATCCGTCCCTGTGATTCAGTTACCGGCACACGCTGCACGCGATGTACTCCACCTTCAAACTTTAAGTTTGCAAACGGAGCATCTTCTGGTGGCACAACACCTTTGGACTTAACGGCAATCGCAATATCTTTGTAGCCACCCATATCGGATTCTTCAGCTTCAAGAACTTGAGTTGACCAACCTCGCTTTTCGGCAAACTTCAAATACATGCGCATCAAGTCGCCAGCAAACAACGCAGACTCTTCACCACCGGCACCTGCCTTAATTTCCAGAATTACATCATTGCCATCCATTGGATCGCGCGGGATTAACATTTCCTGCAACTTATCGGCAGCAGCTTCACGTGCAATTGCCATTGATTCTGCTTCGGCTAGGAATGCAGCATCTTCTTCGCCCATTTCGCGCGCAGCGATTTCATCATCACGAAGTTGAATCCATTCACGATACTTAGCGACAACTGGTTTCAGCTCAGCATGGCGCTTACCAATTCGGCGCGCTTCATTTGGATTGCTATGTGTAGCAGGATCGCTGAGTTTGACTTCGAGTTCATCTAGCTCGGTAACCATTGCTTCAACTTTGTTGAAGTCTTGTCCCATTAGGTGTCCTTATAAAAGTGGTACTAAAAGTTCTGTATAGATAAAAAATGAGGCGCTGTCATCATCCGAAGACAACGACAACACCTCATTTAGAAAGCTAGGACTGCTTACCGAAGCGCTTCTCGAACTTGGCAACGCGGCCACCGGTATCAAGAATTTTCTGCTTGCCGGTGTAGAACGGGTGGCAAGCGCTGCAAACGTCAGCGTGGATAACACCATTCTTTTGGGTGCTACGAGTTGTGAATGTATTTCCGCAACCACAAGTAACTGTGGTCTCTACGTACTCTGGATGAATGCCAGTCTGCACGGATTTCTCCTTATTAATACTGTGATCGGGTCGTGGGCTCGGATGCCTTACGTGAACCGACCAACCCCTTGATTCTGCCAGTTTTCGGGGATTCCCACAAAACGCCTAGGTAATGGCTCAAGTTCAAGGAATCTAGACCTTGGCAATAGCCTAAGTTTCATGTTTACCCGCCAAGATGCCCTCGACTTAGATGCCAAGGATCCACTGGCAAAGTACCGGGATCTGTTTGTTTTCACCGATCCCGAAGTTTGTTACTTGGATGGCAATTCGCTGGGCCGACTACCTAAATCAACTGTGGAAACCATCAACAAGTTTCTAATCGAAGGCTGGGGAACCAAGATCGTCGATGGTTGGGGCGAGTGGATCGATAAAGCAGAAACTACTGGCGACTTAATTGGCCGAGCAGCACTTGGTGCGGCCGCTGGGCAAACTTTAGCAATGGACACCACGAGCGTTAACTTTTATCGTCTGGTTCGGGCTGCAATTTCAGCGAGACCTGGACGCAAAACAATCATTACCGACGAAGCAAACTTCCCTACTGATCGATACATCATGCAAGGAATTGCAGATGAGCTTGGCTTA
>JBEION010000248.1:0-2121 GCA_040377565.1 Candidatus Nanopelagicales bacterium
GGACTATCCAAAGTCATTTATGGTTCTGGTGGTGGCGAAGCCATTGACATCGCACTAAAGACTGCGCGTCATGCCACGCAAAAGCGCAAAATTGTTTCCATCATTAAGGCTTATCACGGTCACACTGGACTAGCTGTTGGAACTGGCGATGATCGTTTTTCAAAACTGTTTCTTTCAGATCGTCCAGAAGAATTTCCACATGTTCCGTTTAATGACCTAGAAGCCATGGAAGACGCGCTTCGTGACCGAGATGTCGCAGCGGTAATTATGGAAACCATTCCAGCAACATATGGTTTCCCACTTCCTAATCCTGGCTACCTTGAAGCTGTTAAAAAACTGTGCGAAAAATATGACGCTCTTTACATTGCAGATGAAGTTCAAACTGGTTTGATGCGCACTGGCGAACTTTGGGGTATTACCAAGCATGGAATTACTCCAGACATCCTTGTTACTGGCAAGGGAATTTCTGGCGGCCTTTATCCAATCGCTGCAGTTCTTGCTACTGAGAAAGCAGCCGGTTGGCTTAATGAAGATGGCTTTGGCCATATCTCAACTTTTGGTGGTGCCGAACTTGGTTGTATCGCAGCGCTTAAAACTTTAGAAGTCTGCTCCCGTGAAGAGACACGTTCCATGGTTCATTACATTGCCGATTATGTCGGTCAGCGCCTAGCTGCAATACAGGCAACTTACCCTGATTGGTTTGTTGGCATTCGCCAAAACGGTGTAATCCTTGGCTTGGAATTTGCTCACCCACAAGGTGCCAAATACGTAATGCGCCACCTTTACGAAAATGGTGTTTGGGCAATCTTCTCAACCCTTGATCCTCGAGTACTTCAGTACAAACCAGGTATTTTGTTGAAGCCTGAAGTTGCCGAAGAACTGCTTGATAGAACGGAATTGGCAATCGGAAAAGCGTATGCCGAAGTTCGCAATGAGCGCAGGTCAGCATGAGCGAAATGACTTTTGAGCCGTTAATGGTTGAACCAGCTGGCGTTCCACGTGGTCGCGCAATGGTGGAACGTGCTGATTGGGCTGCCCGGGCCTACGCCAAATACGACATCGCAACGGTGAATCGCATTGTTGACGCGGCTGCTTCCGCCTTAGCAACCAGAGCACAAGAGTTTGCTCGAGATGCAGTTTCCGAAACTGGCTTTGGCGTTGTTGAACATAAAGTTCTTAAGAATATTGCTTGTTCAACCGGAATCGTCGAGTCTTACCGTGGTCAAGATTTTGTTTCACCAGAGATAGATGAAGTTAACAAAATTGTTGCGATCCCTCGTCCTGCTGGCGTGATCTTGGCACTGACCCCGTCAACTAATCCAGTCGCTACGGTTTCTTTCAAAATCATCTTGGCCTTGATGACACGTAACTCCATCATCATTAGCCCGCACCCAATGGCAAAGAAAGTTTGTGTTGCCGCAGCTAAGGCAATGTCTGAAGCGGCAGTTGCAGCTGGAGCGCCGGACGGCATCATCCAAATTGTTGAGGACCCTTCAATTCCATTAATCAATGCTTTGATGACTGATGAGCGAACCGATGTCGTAGTCGCAACCGGTGGCACACCAGTTGTGCGATCGGCATACCGAAGCGGAAATCCGGCAATTGGTGTTGGACCTGGAAATGTTCCAGTTTTAGTCGATGCCACAGCAGATCTTGCCAAGACTGCTGCACGAATTATTGAAAGCAAGGCATTCGACAACTCAATTCTTTGCACCAACGAAAGCGTTGTAATCGCTGAAGAAGCGATCGCAGATAAGTTGCTAGCGGCTTTTGCTCGCGAAGGTGCATATGTATTGAAGGATGACGAGCGCGATGCCGTTCGTAATGCAGTTTTTCCAGATGGTCACTTCAACACCAAGATGGTTGGCAAGGACGCCGTTTGGATTGCTGAAAAAGCCGGCATTAAAGTTCCAGCCAAAACTAGAGTTTTAGTTGCACCATTTGATCTAGTGGTGCCTGAAGAACCTTTAGCTCATGAAAAATTGTGCCCAGTCCTAGGTTTCGTTCGAGTTCCAACTGCAACTCGGGGAATCGACATTGCTCGAGCGATCTTGCGTATTACAGGCGCTGGACATTCAGCTGCAATTCATAGCTCAAATCCTGAATTGATCATGATGTTCA
>JBEION010000012.1:0-13246 GCA_040377565.1 Candidatus Nanopelagicales bacterium
GCCGGCATCTTGCAACCTGGCGATGAATGTGCCGTTGGTGTAAATAATCGGGGTACGACCTGTGAGGGCTTCAGCTTCTATTAAGAAAGCACTGGTCCACTTAGCCAATCTTTGAATGGTCCAGCCACAAGGAAGTTCTTCAACATCCAAACTAAGTGGCAGGTCGCCGACTTTTGCACCTTCAGCTTGCTCAACTGCGCGCTTGGCTTGCATCTTTGCATCGGTAATTGTGTTGGAATCCATGTTGCCTGGTTGGGCATAGTGATAGGCACCAACAACTAAGCCTTCAGCGCGCGCCGCAGCACTATCGATTGGGAACCATTTCTTGGCATTGTCATTGCCCCGAGTGCCACCATCAGATGCCTTGATCACTACGAATGAGACTTCGTATTCAGATTTAAGAGCAGCAAAATCAATCGGTTGGTTATCCGGGTGCTGCCAGACTGAAATGTCTATGCCCTTTACAACATCGGCAAAACCCTGAGCTTTCCAAGATGCGGCATTGGGCTTGTATTCACCAGGCTTACCTTTTGGATAACTGCAAGAGCGGTACTTATAAGCAACAGGCTCACTGGCGGTCGGAACACTTGCACCGGCAGGGGCATTTGAAATAGCGCCAATAACTAATAGACCTGCAATGGCTAGGGCAATTCGACGCATTTGACCATCATATGTTGCGATTTCGCGCCACAAATCCTGCCGTTCCAATAGATTCACCCAAGATTCATCCAAATCGTTCTAAGTCAACCTTCAAGGGCTTGGACACGGAAAGTTCTCGGTTACGATTAAAGAGTTATTTGGTGGGGATTTATCAATGCGGAGTGCAATGTTTAGTGGAAAGCGACGCCTAGTCACAGGTCTTGTGGCTGCCAGTTTGCTGGCGACAATGGTGGCTGAAACCGGACAGTCCCCTGCGGCAGCTAAGTCCATAGATACAGCCGCGGTTGCTAACTCAGTGCGTACCGGACCTTATGGCCCAGCCTGCACAAACCCGAGTGCAACTACGATCAAACTTTTGAATTCCGGTGCCGCAAAAACCTACTCAATTGCCACTCTTACAGCTTGCGCAAATTATGCGGTTCCATCTGGCTCGCCAACCCCATCGATTTCCCCAACTGCACGACCAAGTAGCACTCCAACAGCGACTTCATCTGTAACTCCATACCCATCCCCGTCATTTATTCCACTACCAGCGGCTAATTCAATTTCATACGCAATTGGTTCAAATCCGGCTGGCGTAACGGCAACAATTTCCGGTGACACGCTAACTGTGTCTACAACTGTTGCTGCTATCGATTCAACGCTCGAGATTCAAGCAACTCACGCATACTTAGATCCGCTCGAAGGTAGTTATCAGTTTTTAGATACAACAGCAGTAAGTGTTCCTTTGAACATCAAAGCTGTTGCCCCACCTACTTGTCAGATTTTCACTACCTCAACTTCAATTAATACTGCGCTAAACGTTCCGCTTGCTTACGAAGCGCTTCGTTCTGGTGGCTGCCAAGGTGGTTACGGCACGCTTTCCTACAGCGTTACAGCGCTAGCCGCAGCAAACGGTTCAGCAGCAATGGCAGATGCCACGACTGCAACCTTTACACCGGCTGGCGGCTTCCAAACTCCGGCAGATAACTCGGTTAAGGCAACTTTCGCAGTTACTGCTACAGATGAATACGGTCAGACCTCGGTTGCCTTAGACCAATACAGCGGAGTTATTGCTGGCGCTGCTGGAGCAACCATCACCGTAAACGTCAGTGAACCGCGCGACTGTGGTGGCTGGGTTCCAAAAACTGAAACTATTTTCAATAATCCAATTGCTGGAACCTCACGAGATGGAAAACTTTCCAATTCTCGATTTGCTATCACGAATCGCATTAACAACATGATCGACTGCGCGCCAGTTGGATCAACTATCGCTATGTCCTGGTTCTCATTCACTGATGACAACATGGTGAACCACTTAATCCAGGCTCATCGCAACGGTGTTAACGTGCGAGTTCTGGTTAATAGCCATGCAACCAAATCTTCATCTTCCTCGTTTACCGCTGTTAATACCCTTCGCGCTGTTCTAGGCAGCAACATAACTGATGCCACTGCAAACGCTTCGGAGAATGCTGGTAGCTGGTTAGGTTCATGTGACTCTGGCTGTTTAACTCCCCCAGCACCAGCGGGCATTGTTTTCCCAGACGAGAGTGAAGGCGAGTATCCAGCGCTGCACTCCAAGTTCTTTATGATCACTCGTGCTGGATCAGCTAAGAATGTCGTTGGTATTTCTTCAGTTAACCCAACTTACGAACAGGCAAAAGTTGGATTCAACAATGCCTCTGTCGTGGTTAATGACAAAACTCTTTTCGCGTCGATGAATCAGTACTACGCAGACTTAGCCAATGCTGCTCGTGGAGCCGGTAAAGCAACTGCCTACCGCCAATTGAAGACGGACAGCAAAACTACGACTTACTACGTTTATCCAAAAACTGGTTCAGATGACGTTTTGACTATGTTGCGCGACATTAAGTGTGTTTACAAAGTTGGCAAGAAGACCATGCGTACTCAGATCTATGTAAACATGTTCGTATTTACCCGCAATGCGCCAGCTATGGAACTTTGGAAAAAGGCTTTCGCATCTCGTGCCAATAACGGCGGTTGCAATGTTCAAGTCATTTATACAGACATGGATCAGCGCATCAAGGCACTAAATACCCGAACCGGAAAGTATGACTTCATACCTAATGGCGATAAGCCAAGTGCTTGGGGCGCAGCTGATTGTCTTTCAACCATGCCTACTAAAAAAGGTAAGCCTCAGAAGTTAACTGGACCTGGTTTAGTTTTCGATGCTGGTAAAAACCGAATGGTCACTGCCAAGGTTTGCATGAACGGTTCCTTACAAGGCGCCATTCCAACAATCAATAAAGCTGGTGGCTACTGCTGGTTTAATGCCAAAAACAAATCAACTGGTGGCTCTTTGAGTATGTGTGTTTCAACACCGCTTAAGATCACGGCATTTGATAAGGCTGACAACCGAGCAAAGCTTGAGAATGTTGCCGATGCATCAGGTTCACGGTGGTATTCGCACCAAAAATACATAGCCATTGATGGCATGTATGGAAAACCTGGCAAGCAACTGCGTCAACAAGTTGTTATCTCGGGAACTCCGAACATAACTTCACCGGGCCAAAAGTGGAACGATGAGATTTTGACTTTCACAACTAGTCCGGAAATCTACGCGCAATACGTGGTGAACTTTAATGAAATGAAGGCTGCCATTCTTCGCAGATCTGGCCCAAGTGGAATGTGGCGAGCTGAAGCTAGCTGGTAATAACTTAAGTTCTATAACGAAAAAGCCGACCCGTAACGGTCGGCTTTTTTATGCGCTCCCCCGATTGGACTCGAACCAATAACCACTCGATTAACAGTCGAGTGCTCTGCCAATTGAGCTACAGGGGATTAACTAGACAATCTTAACAAAATGCAGTGGCTGTGGCGAAACGCCCTAGATTCCGAACGATGAGCGAAGTTCTACCAAGGCCTTTGCGATTTCTTCTTGACCGATTTCAGATTGACTAGCCGCCAGATCATCTGAAATCGCACTCCAGTAAGTACGGTTTTCGTCCTTGCGTGCCACGAATCTGACCTTGCCGGCATTGGGTAATTCAAAAACCCGATCCACTACAACAGCCGAGGTAACCCGGTCGCGAACTGCCCGTGGCAATTGACTTTCGGCATCCAAAGTCCAGGATCGGGCGCTAGGTTTTGCGTCCGACTGACCTTGAAATATCACAGTTAACTGAGGTGGCTCCCATTTAGCCTGAAGCGAATCTGTCCATGGGGTAACGGTTGTTACATCGCCCGAAATGTCTACCAATGAGTTTTTGGTAATTGCAATCAGGCCATCAGAATGACTTGCCCAGTCCAGCAAGCGACCATGTGAACTAATCGCTTGTGCTAACTCAGGTGGCATAGCTGGTGCTTGCTTAAACCAACCCACTAAATGTCACCAACTGCAAAGTTGCGCATATCGCGGCGATAACTTTCCAGCGATAGCAGATCAGTTAGCAATCGAGCTTGGTCCACTTCATCGGTTCCGTCTTCAGCTCTACTCAGTGCTGCTTTGATTTCTGCCACTCGCCTACCAGCATCCATCTCGAGGATTCTGGCCAAGACTGCCTGCACATATCGTGCATCTGGCACATCGTTTGGCAGCGGCTCTACGGCCATAGCGCGCACATGAGATTTGATTTCATCATCTGG
The DNA here is from genome assembly GCA_040377565.1 of Candidatus Nanopelagicales bacterium. Classification (GTDB taxonomy): domain Bacteria; phylum Actinomycetota; class Actinomycetes; order S36-B12; family UBA5976; genus UBA5976. Next base: position 4,246 of record JBEION010000012.1, read on the forward strand.
TGCTTGCTCGAGAACTTTAGTAATCCACACCTGCGCGGAATCAAATTCCAGTGGGTTACCAGCTGCCACGCAGGCTGCATAGACCGCAGAAGCTGCTGGCACAGTGAAAACACTTTCTTCAAGTGATTCAAACCATGACCCAACCAAGTGCGGGGTTTGCAATACGCATTTCAAGGCTTCGCGTTCTACCTGCGCAGCTTGCGACGATGCAGTGCTTTGAGCCCTGGTTTGTTGTGGGGCTGACTTGCGACCGGCAGCACTCATTTCGTTTCTGATTGCGGCATCATCCATACCAAGCCAGCCAGCAACTGTGCGGACGTATTCCGGACGAAGCGCGCTGTCTTTGATTCCAGCTAGCACTGGTGCCACTGCGCGCATAGCTGCAACACGTCCTTCAGCGGTATCCAGATCAAATTCTTCAACGGTGGATCTCATGACGAATTCAAAAAGCGGAATCTTGGTTGAAATCAAATTCTTTACGGCCTCATCGCCATGCTTCAATCGCAAATCGCAAGGATCTAAACCGTGCGGTTCGATAGCCACAAAAGTTGAGGCGACAAACTTTTGGTCTTCGCTAAAGGCCTTAAGCGCTGCTTTGCGCCCAGCTGCGTCGCCATCAAATGTGAAAACGACTTCAGCGTGCTTCGTATCATCATCCATCAGGATGCGACGAAGCATTTTTACGTGATCCGCGCCAAAGGCAGTGCCACAAGTTGCAACAGCAGTGGTAATTCCAGCTAAGTGGCAAGCCATTACGTCGGTGTATCCCTCGACGACAACTGCTTGTTGCTGTTTCGCCATTTCTCTGCGCGCTAAATCAATTCCATAGAGAACTTGTGACTTGCGATAGATCGGAGTCTCGGGGGTGTTTAAATACTTTGGTCCCTGATCGGCTTCAGTAAGTTTGCGAGCACCGAATCCAATGGTGTCGCCACTTGAATCGCGAATCGGCCACATCACTCGATCGCGGAACCGATCGTAAGCGCCGCGCTGGCCTGATACGGCAAGACCTGCGGTGATCATTTCTTCTTCCGTAAAACCTTTGCTGCGTAATTCATTGCGCAAGCCATCCCAGCCCGATGGTGAATAGCCAACACCAAATAGATCCCAGGATGCTTGATCGAAACCACGTTCGGTTAAAAAGGTTCGGGCGTGCTGTGCTTCGGGTGTTAATAGCTGAGATTTATAGAAAGCACCGGTCACTTTATGTGCCTCAATGAGTCGAGCTCGTTGACCTTGCTGGCCAGATGAATTGCCACTGCCTTCTTCATAGCGCAATACGATGCCGTATTTAACTGCGAGTTTTTCAACCGCTTCGGTAAATGAAAGGGCATCAATTTTGCGCACGAAGGTAATGACGTCGCCACCTTCACCGCAGGAAAAGCAGTGATACAAACCTTTGCTTGGGGTCACATGGAATGAAGGTGATCGCTCGTCATGGAATGGGCATAGTCCTTTGTAACTACCGCCACCAGCGGCTTTAAGAGTTACGGTTTCGCGAACAATCTCATCGATTCGGGCTCGCTCGCGAACTGAGGTAACGTCCTCTTCGCGAATTTTTCCTGCCACGTCCCCTATGTTACGTGCAGCTGCGTTGGTGCCACTGCACAAGGCTGACGTCTGTGAGCGCAGCAACCTGGTCAATAACTACGCGGAATTTAGCGTCCGATGACCCAGCATCTAGCCAGAGATTCGTGTGGAATCGATCCAGATTGGCTTCTGGGTCCTGATTCAGGAATTCAACTAGATCTTGAATCTGCTGCCGCTGCCTGGAATACATTTCATCGGCGCCAGCTCGATTCATTACAAATCTGGCTGCTAGCGCCTTTAGTGCAGTGACTTCATATCGGGCTTCGTCTGGAACCACTAGGGATGCCTGGTATCGAGTTAGTGGGCGCTGGCCATACTCAGCTTGGGTTGCTTGCTGAGCTGCAATACAGAAGCGGCCGATCAACGTACTTGTCAGGTTCTTGAGTTCCCCCAGTGATCGCATGGTGCCATCAAATGATGCTGGCCAGCTTGGCAGTGAGCTAACCCGAATTAGCGCCGCGTCCAGTTCTGCTTTTGCAAAGTCTGATCCATACCATTTTTGGGCAACTTCAACGACTTCGCTGCGACCAGTGCTGGATTTCAAAATGTCTATGTTTACGTGCCCGGCAAAAACTGCATCTTCGATGTCATGCACGCAATATGAAACGTCATCAGACCAGTCCATTACCTGAGCTTCAAAACATGAAGTGGTTCCAGTTACACCTTCGCGCACCCATGTAAACACATCTGCATCATCTTCGTAAACTCCGAATTTAACTTCGCCAGGTTGTTTAGTCCACGGATACTTTGATGCCGCATCAAGTGAGGCTCGAGTTAAGTTCAGCCCAATAGTTTGTCCCGGACGCGGCCCTGATGGTGGGCTTACGGCTTTAGGTTCTAAGCGAGTTAGCAATCGGAAAGATTGCGCGTTGCCTTCGAAGCCACCTATGTCTTTAGCTAATTCATTTAATGCAGTCTCGCCATTGTGACCAAATGGTGGATGACCAAGATCATGAGAAAGACATGCAGTATCAACTAAGTCCGGGTCACATCCCAATGCCGAACCAAGTTCGCGTCCAACTTGGGCAACTTCAAGGGAGTGGGTCAGACGAGTTCGTGGAAAATCTTCCTGACCAGCTTCCATGACTTGAGTTTTCACACCAAGACGCCGAAGTGCAGAGCTATGCATAACTCTGGCGCGATCTCGAGCAAACTCAGTACGCTCAACGCTCTTGTTTGGTTCATTAACCCAGCGTTGGGAATCGAATTCGGTATAGGTGCCTAGCATTTATCCACCACTGACCGCTAGTTCGGCTTCCCGAACTGTTTCAACTTCATTTTGAGACATGCTCTGGGAATTAAGCCAGCCATCAGGCAAGTTAACTCGACGATCCGGCGTAGTTCTGCCACGTGGAAGTTTGGCTAACTCTTCATCCAAAATCTGATCTCGATTAATCGTGCTCAATAAATCATCGAATTCTTTCAGGCTAGAAATCAAAGACAATGCGCCACGGGTTTCACTGCCAGCTACTACTCCCTTTAAATACCAAGCCATGTGCTTGCGCATTTCCTGGCAGCCGCGGATCTCATCGCCATGCATTTCAACTAACAATTCACCATGACGTCGCATTAAATCAACAATCACTCCGGCATTCGGCTCAGCTGGAACTGGTTCACCGGCAAACGAGGCGCGAATCTGACCAAACAACCAAGGTCGCCCTAAACATCCTCGACCAACTACTACTCCCCGAGCGCCAGTTTCATCGAGCATGCGCTGGGCATCAGCTGCTGACCAAATGTCACCGTTACCAAGAACTGGAGTGTTTGGAATGTGTTCAACGAGTCTGGCAATTGTGGTCCAGTCTGCTTTGCCACCGTAATACTGAGCAGCCGTTCGGCCATGTAGTGCAACCCAAGTTATGCCTGCATCTGATGCAATTTTTCCAGCATCTAAATAAGTAATGTGATCGGCATCAATACCAACGCGCATCTTTACCGTCACCGGGACTTTGCCTTGGGCATTCTTTACGGCTGAATTAACAATGCTGGAAAACAGATCGCGTTTCCAAGGTAATGCGCTACCGCCGCCTTTACGAGTGACTTTTGGGACTGGGCATCCGAAATTCAAATCAACATGATCTGCCATGTCTTCATCGACCAGCATCTTTACTGCCGCGCCAACAATGTCTGGATCGACTCCATAAAGCTGAGCGCTTCTGGTTTTTTCATCTGAATCAAAAGTGACTAAGTCCAAGGTTTCTGGATGGCGCATCAACAAAGCCTGCGAAGTTGTCATCTCGGCAACGTAAACCGTGTGATCAACGTCGACTTGACCGGCAGCATTTCGCATCTGAGTCGAAGCCTCACGGCATACTCTGCGAAACGCTCGGTTCGTAACTCCCGCCATGGGCGCAAGTTCGATGACCGGATCAGTGGCTAATAAATCTGCAAACATCAGCAGCCGACGAGGCGAGAGCCTAACCAAGAGACAACGGAATCAAGCCCAACGCGCTCTTGTTCCATGGTGTCTCGATCGCGAATAGTTACTGCGTTGTCTTCTAAGGTTTCGAAGTCAACGGTTATGCAATACGGAGTACCGATTTCATCTTGACGACGGTAGCGACGGCCGATTGCACCGGCATCATCGAATTCAATGTTCCAGTTCTTGCGAAGCTCGGTCGCCAAGTCCTTTGCCTTTGGACTCAGGTCAGCATTGCGAGACAACGGCAAGATTGCTGCCTTTACTGGTGCCAGGCGCTTGTCAAAACGCATTACTACGCGCTTATCAACGCCACCCTTGGTGTTAGGCGCTTCATCTTCGTCATAGGCCTCAAGCATGAATGCAAGTACTGCTCGAGTTAGGCCAGCTGCAGGTTCGATTACGTACGGCACATACTTCTCGCCAGATTCCTGATCGAAGAATGACAAGTCTTTGCCGGAAGCTTCCATGTGTGCCTTCAAGTCGAAGTCAGTGCGGTTTGCAATACCTTCAAGTTCAGCGAATTCACTACCGCCGAATTGGAAGCGGTATTCAATGTCCGTTGTGCGCTTTGAGTAATGCGAAAGCTTTTCTTTTGGATGTTCAAAGCGACGTAAGTTATCCGTTGATAGACCAAGGTCTACATACCAATTCCAACGCTCTTCGAGCCAGTACTCATGCCATTGCTCGTCAGTGCCAGGTGGAACAAAGAATTCCATTTCCATTTGTTCAAATTCGCGAGTTCGGAAAATGAAGTTTCCTGGTGTGATTTCGTTACGGAAAGACTTTCCAGTTTGACCGATACCAAATGGCGGCTTCTTGCGTGATGATGCAGCGACGTTTGCATAGTTTGTGAAAATACCTTGCGCAGTTTCTGGACGTAGGTAATGCAGTGAGTTTTCATCAATGACTGGACCAAGGTTTGTCGACAACATTCCATTGAACATTTTTGGTTCAGTGAATTCGCCCTTGGTGCCACAGTTAGGGCAAGGTACGCCAGCTAAGCCACCGTCAGGTGCGCGGCCTTTACGTTCTTCGAATTCTTCAAGCAGGTGATCTTCGCGGAACCGCTTGTGACATGAGGTGCACTCAGTTAGCGGATCAGTAAACGTTGCCAAGTGTCCGGATGCGGCCCAAACCTGTGGTGCCAAAATTACGGCAGAGTCGATGCCAACTACGTCTTCGCGGGATTGAACAACGGCTTTCCACCATTGCCGACGAACATTTTCTTTGAGCTCCACGCCAAGTGGCCCATAGTCCCAGGCAGATCGAGATCCACCGTAAATTTCACTACTTGGGAAAACAAATCCCCGACGTTTGGACAGATTTACTACTGCGTCTACGCGATCCATGAAACTCAACATCCGATAAGGCTTTCCGACTGGTTGCCGGAAGCAGGAAACCCCATTCTATCGAGGGAAACTGACGTTATAGGTATTCAAGTTACGATGGAACCAATGAACCTTTTGCGCACGCCTAACTCAAAATTCCGCCCGATCGGATTGGGCTTAGCCGCATTGGCAGTGCTGACTTTTGCTACTGGTTGTGGGGACAAATCACCAAATTCAGGGTCTGCTACAGAATCTGGAATTTCTGCTCCAACCTTAGAAGCAGAGCCATCAATTAGTCCTAATGAAATCCAACCCGATGCCGAGCGAGAATTCCGAGCTGCCTTAGTTAAGTCCCAGGAAAGTGCGGCGGAATCTGGCTTAACTGAATTGTGGTTTGATACCGATGGCGTGATGGTTCAAGTCGCAGTGCAGGATCCAAAGACTAAAACTTGTGCCAGTTACGATGTCGACGCAGATTCCGTTTTTGAGATGGATGAAACCTCAATGATGCCCGCGCGCACTATCTCCGAGCTAGATGGACTAGTTGCTGGCGGCAATGACCAAGGCTCAGTCATTAGCAACGCTCCTGGTGAATTCACAATTACTAACACAATTGACTTGTCGAAGTATGTAACGGTTTACACGCTTGATGCTGAAGGACGAATTTCAAAAAGCGCGATTACTTCTGATGATGAACCATTGGGCGAAATCACATATACCTACAGCGTCACCAAAGAAGGAAAAGCCGCTCTCGTTGCACTAAAGGAAACTAGTTAACTTCGTAAAACCGGGTTAGTGAGATTGGCACTGGTGGCGAAACCACGGCATGGATCGTGTCGTACACCGCAAGTAAATGTGGCACTACTGATTTTGGGCAAACTGGAACAACTAGGGTTGCCGATTGAACCGATGCGCCTCGAAGCATTGCTCCAATAGCCATCGCAGTGCTTCCAGATTCGACACCATCATCGATTACCGCGACTTTTAAGCCAGCTAAATCTCCAATCCTTGGAATGGAAACTTCGGTTCTGGTTCGAATAATGTTTAAATCCCGCATTGGCAACGTCATTTCAGTTGCAAAAGCCAATGCGATTTCAACTGCCGCCGGCAGCACAACAACGATTACATCATGTTCTAAAATTTCAGGCTTGAAAGTAGCGAGCATTTTTTGCCCAGCATCAGCTCGATCGATGAAATCAAACTCCGTCATTAACACTCGACTCATACTCAGTTACTGAATCGGTATTGAACTCCATCAGCATCTCGAAAGCCGTAGGTTCATCTCGCATGTTTGCCAAGAATGGCCAAACTCCAATTTTTGCTTCCATTGAGCCAAGTGCTCGGCGATAGGAACCTACGTCTAGCCAATCGGTCTTTATTAAGTAGCGTTCAGGTGAATCTGCGTTGTGAAAAATGCTGGCCGATACAAATCCAGGTCTTTCTTGCAAAACATTAGTTGCCTGTTTAGCTTCGAGTTTCCAGGAAGTAGCATCGGAAACGTCAAAAGTCCAAATCGTATGGAACGTGCCAAGCATAAAAGTTAGGCGCCGTAATTGATCGCAGTTGCAGCAACCAAAATCAAGAACACCATCAAACGAATCAATCTAGATTTTGAATCTAATAACGGCCAGGACAGGTACATTAGCCAACCGATGAAAGCGCTCACCACAGTTAGCGAGATACCTGAATAAGGTGCTGGCAAGAACAGGCCAAGCAACATGAAAACTGCGATTAAGCCGGGAACTAGAAACTTTGGCAGCGCATGAATCCGTAACAAAGCTGGCGCACTTAGGTCAGTTACTCGCTTGCGAAGCGCAGAATGAGTCACCACAGGAACCGCTGGATTTGGCTTTTTTGGTTTATTTGGTTGACTCATAACCCAATTACAACACGGGATAGTCGAAATATTGCGGAGGCTTATTGACAATCATTCCCATTAAGTTTACTATTGAGAACTGTTCCCAATAAAGGAGTTTTAATGGCTGTATTAGTTGCTCTCGGTACCGTACTTGCTACGTTCCTAGGCGGATTTCTAGCTCTACGAGCGCGAAAGCGTATGCACCTAGTGCTTGGCTTGAGTGCTGGTCTACTCCTTGGCTTGGTTTCGTTTGATCTGATTCCAGAAGTATTCGAATTAAGCAGCCTGGAATTTGGTCACGTTCCAGCCGTTATGGTCATGTTCGTTGTTGGCTTCTTGGCTCTGCACATTTTGGAACGTTACTCAGGTGCGCACGAACCGCATGACTCTAAGTACAACGATGGTCATGAGCACACCCATAACACAACGGGTGTCATTGCTGCTTCCGCGATGGTCATTCACGTATTCCTTGATGGCCTTGCAATTGGTTTAGCGTTTCAGGTCAGCTCATCTCTTGGGTGGATTGTTGCGATCGCAGTTTTGGCCCACGCATTCACTGATGGCTTGAATACTGTGTCGATGTTGATTTCAGCAGGTAAATGGCAGAAAAAAGCTGTCATGCTTTTGATAGCGGACGCAGTAGCCCGAATTGCTGGCGCATTCCTTGGTGCAAGAGTTGTTGTTGCAGATAACGTTCTAGGTTTATACCTGGCACTATTTGCTGGTTTCTTGATTTACCTTGCGACTTCGCACATTTTGCCTGAGGCACACAGCACTAAGCCATCACGCATGACGCTGCTTGCCACAGTTACTGGCGTAATCATCATGTTTGTAATTGTCACACTGGTTCACGGCTAAACATGGCTACTCAACGCTTAACAAAACAGCGCAAAGCAATTACTGAAGCTCTGGCTTCACAGGAAAACTTTCGCAGCGCCCAAGAAATACATGCACTCTTAACGGCAGACGGCGAAACAATCGGGCTATCAACTGTGTATCGCAACTTAACCGAGATGTTTGAGGTGAGAGATGTAGACATGATTATTGGTTCTGACGGCGAATCGCAATATCGACTTTGCAGTGCCAATCACCATCATCATCTAACTTGTAAGCAATGTGGACTTGCCATTGAGATAACGGGCGAAGCGTTAGAAGTTTGGGCTAAGCAAGTTGGCATAGATAACGGATTTACCGAAATCACCCACACGCTTGAAATCACCGGCATCTGCCGATCTTGCAAGAACAGCTAATCCTTAGGCAGTGGATTAGGTACCGCTCCCCCGTAACGACGATCCCGCGAGGCGTAAATTTCGCAGGCATGCCATAAATGGCGACGATCGAAGTCTGGCCAAAGCGTTGGTAAGAAGACAAATTCCGAATAAGCACTTTGCCATAGCAAGAAGTTACTTAGTCGCTGTTCCCCGCTTGATCTAACGAATAAATCAACATCTGGCATATCTGGCTCGTCTAGATATTTCTTAATTGTTTTCTCAGTAACTTTCTTGGGATCAATTTTTCCGTCTGCAACTTGCTGCGCGATGGCAGAAACTGCATCAACAATCTCAGCTCGTCCCCCATAGTTAACGCACATAGTCACAGTTAGCTTTGAGTTCTTTGCAGTTAGCTTCTCGCAAGCTTCTAGTTCTTCAATGACAGAACGCCACAGCTTTGGTCGTCTACCGGCCCAGCGGATGCGCACTCCCATGTCATTCATTTCGTCACGTCGTCTGCGAATGACATCGCGATTGAAGTTCATTAAGAATCGAACTTCTTCTGGAGATCGGCGCCAGTTTTCGGTTGAAA
>JBEION010000207.1:0-2515 GCA_040377565.1 Candidatus Nanopelagicales bacterium
ACAACTTCTCCAGGAACAGATTCAATCTGACGGGAAAGCCAGCCTGCAGTGTCACCGTCTGGAATGAAACAGATGTCATGGCTATCTGGCTTAGCTGCAACCAGAATTCCGCGTCGATCTGCTTCGGCTCGAACTTCAACTTTTGTGCTGTTGCCTAGCGGGAACATCGAGTGCGCAATTTGTTCGGCAGTTAACACGCCAAGGACGTACGACTGATCCTTAAGTGGATCAATCGCGCGGTGAAGTTCTGGACCATTTTCGCCTTGGAAGATTTGGGCATAGTGTCCGGTAACAACTGCATCGAAGCCAAGTGCCATGGCACGCTCTAAGACCGCCTCGAACTTAATGCTTTCGTTGCAGCGCAAGCACGGATTAGGTGTTCGACCAGCCGCATACTCCGAAATAAAGTCTTCGATGACTTTTTCTTGAAACTCTGAAGACAAATCCCAAACATAAAACGGTGCGCCCAACATATCTGCCGCGCGGAAAGCGTCATTGGAGTCTTCGATCGTGCAGCAACCGCGAGCACCAGTTCGATGAGATTGCGGATTTCTGGAAAGCGCTAGATGAACTGCTGTTACGTCATGGCCAGCATCTACTGCGCGGGCAGCCGCAACTGCGGAATCTACGCCACCTGAAAGTGCAGCTAATACGCGCATCAGGCACGCACCGGTGCCGTAGTTAACTTTGGAACTCCAGCGCGCTTTGCACGTTCGATTGCACTTGGCAGAACCTCAATAAGTTTGTCGACATCGCTCTGAGTAGTTGTGCTGCCAAGTGAGAAACGTAATGTGCTGCGGGCAGCATCGTCGTCTGCACCCATTGCAAGCAGAACATGCGAAGGCTGTGGCACACCTGCATTGCAAGCAGAACCTACGGAACATTCAACGCCTTGGGCATCCAGCAACATCAGTAAAGAGTCACCTAGGCAGCCAGGGAAAATAAAGTGAGCATTATTAGCTAAGCGATCAATCTTTGAACCGGTGTAAATCGCATCTGGTGCAATTTGCATAACACGAGTAACTAAGTCATCACGCAGCGCTGCTACTCGAGCAACGGTTTCGGAGAGTCGCGATGCGGTAATTTCAAGCGCCGTTGCAAAACCAACGATGGCTGGTGCATCTAAAGTTCCGGATCTAACATCGCGTTCTTGACCGCCACCGTGAATCAATGGCGTGACATGACAATCGCGACTAATGATCAACGCACCAATTCCATGCGGTCCACCAACTTTGTGTCCTGAGATACTCATTGCGCAAACGCCAAGTTCAGAAAAGTTAAGGTCTAACCAAGCCGGAGCTTGAACTGCGTCAGTGTGAAAGCGAATTCCAAATTCTCGAGTAACTGCAGTTAACGCAGCGATGTCGTTAATGGTTCCAACTTCGTTGTTTCCCAGAATTACACTGACCAAGCCAACATCATTTGGATTATCACCAAGTGCGTCACGAAGTGCTTCTGGTGTGATTTTTCCTTCGGCATCAGACTTGATCCAGGTAACTTCAAAACCTTCAGAATCGCCAAGCCAGCGAACTGGATCAAGAACGGCGTGATGTTCAGTACTACCTGCAACTACGCGAACTCGTCGCGGATCCTTATTTCGTTGGTCCCAAGCGATGCCCTTGACAGCAATGTTGTTGGCTTCGGTACCGCCAGCTGTGAACACAACTTCTGCTGAGCCGCACCCAACTGCACGTGCCACGCGTTCCCGGGATTCCTCAACGGCACGTCTGGCTTTTCGCCCAGAGGCATGCAGGGATGAAGGATTGCCCGGCTCGCTGAGCAACTTCGTCATGGCCGCAACGGCCTCCGGAAGCATTGGGGTCGTTGCAGCGTTATCTAAATACGCCACTTACCTATTCTAGATGAGAACGGTAGGTCATGGATTTTTCAGTTTCGGGAAAAACCCACTATTTAGTGACTACTTACGGGCATTTACCCGAGCAGTTAAATCAGGAACTACTGAATGAAGGTCGCCAACAACACCGAAGTCAGCTAAATCAAAGATCGGTGCATCTGCATCTTTGTTAACGACAACAACAGTCTTTGAGGTTTGCATACCTGCGCGATGCTGAATCGCACCGGAAATTCCATTTGCAACATAAAGCTGAGGCGAAACAGTTTTGCCAGTCTGACCAACCTGGAATTGATGTGGATACCAACCAGCATCAGTAGCCGCGCGGGATGCGCCAACTGCTGCACCTAGCGAATCTGCCAATGGTTCGATGACGCTTGCGAAACCTTCATCGCTACCAACACCACGGCCACCTGAAACCACAATTGCGGCTTCGGATAGATCTGGACGGCCACTCTTTTGAACTGAGACTCGATTAACAACTTTGGTTGCGCCAGCTGCAGCGCTAACTTCTGCAGCTACGTCTACGCGAGTTGCAGGTCCGCCTGAGTGCACAGGTGCAATTGAATTGGTACGAACTGTGATTACTGGAGTGCCCTTGGAAACTTTTGAGTGCACAATAGTTGCGCCACCGAATACGTTTTGAGTTGCAACAACGTCAGC
>JBEION010000083.1:0-4663 GCA_040377565.1 Candidatus Nanopelagicales bacterium
GCCATCACACAGATGGATAACTTCACCTTCACGCATGCGCTTTACCGTTGCAGCATGTCGACCTTCATCACCATCGAGTGTGAAGGTTTTGGTTTCTTTCGAAATCTCACCTGGATCAACTAGAAATTCTGCAGCAGTCATCGGGTTGTAAACGCATCCTTAAGTTTTCCAAACAAGCTTGATGATTGTTCGTGAAGTTGTGCGGAAGGAGTTTCCTCTCCCCGCAAACTTGCCAATTGCTTGATCAAATCTTCTTGGGCTTTGTCCAAGCCACTTGGAGTGAGGATTTCTAAGTGAACAACCAGGTCACCTCGACCAGAACTTCTAAGTCGCGGCATTCCTTGGCCACGCAAAGTCACAGTCGAGCCCGATTGAGTACCAGGCTTGATATGAATTGGCGCAGTGCCATCTAAAGTTTCAAGTTCCATAGTTGCGCCAAGTGCCGCAGCCGTCATTGGCAACGACATAGTTGCATGCAACTGGTCACCATTGCGCTGGAAAACTGGATGTGGCAATTCGATTAGTTCGACATAAAGATCGCCAGCAGGTCCGCCACCTGGACCAACTTCACCTTGACCAGTCATCTGGATGCGAGTGCCGCCTTCAACGCCTGGTGGGATCTGGACCGACAAAGTGCTGCGAGTTCGAACTCGGCCATCGCCAGCGCACTCCGCACAAGGATGTGGGTTAAGTGATCCAAAGCCTTGGCACTGTGGGCATTGTCGGGAAGTCATAACTTGGCCCAAGAAAGATTTTTGAACTGACTGAACTTCACCGCGACCGGCACACATTGTGCAACTAACGATGCTGGCACCTGAAGATGTACCTTCGCCGGAACATGAGTTGCAAGTTACGGCCGTATCGACTGCAAATTCCCTAGTTGATCCAAACGCAGCTTCATCAAGAGTTACTTGAAGTCTGATTAAGGCATCCTGGCCATGGCGTTTGCGTGATCGTGGACCGCGTTGTCCCCCGCCACCGAAGAATGCATCAACGATGTCACCGAAACCAAAGCCTGCAGCTGAATTGAATCCGCCACCGGATGAGAACGGATCGCCACCGAGGTCAAACATTTCGCGCTTTTGCGGGTCAGAAAGAACTTCGTAAGCCGAAGTTACGTCTTTGAAGCGCTCGCCGGCTTCGGCGCCTGGATTAACATCCGGATGTAGTTCTCTAGCTAATTTGCGATAAGCGCGCTTGATTTCTTCTGGCGTAGCTTCGCGAGTTACACCTAAGACTTTGTAATAGTCAGTCATGTTTACTGATCCTTCAAAATCTGGCCAACATACTTAGCGACGGCTCGGACTGCGCCCATAGATCCGGCGTAATCCATTCGAGTTGGCCCTAAAATTCCCATAGTCGCTAGCGCTTGATCTCCTGAGCCATAACCAACGGTTACAACGGAGGCGCGCTGTAGTTCTTCAACTGGATTCTCGTGACCAATTCGAACTGTTAACGAATCTGGCTCTGCAGCTTCGCCAAACAATCTAAGTAGAACTACATGCTCTTCAAGAGCTTCAAGTACTGGTCCGACTGCAGTTGTGAAGTCTTCACCAACACGAGCAAGATTCGAAGTTCCACCGACGACCACTCGCTCTTCATTCTGAGAAACCACCGCATCCAAAATGGTCGCCACCACAGTGTTAACTGCTGGCTTAAATTCTGGTGCAAAGTAATCGGCTAGCCCAAGTAGCCGATCTGGTACATCTGTAAACAACTGACCATCTAGAGCAACATTTAGACGGGTGCGTAGGTCATGCAAGAAGTCATCCGAGAATTTGGTCATCATGTCGACAGTTCGCTGTTCAATCCGACCGGTATCAGCAATCAGAATCAATAGCAGTCTGGTGCCGCCTGAACTAACTAATTCAATGTGCCTAACTGAGCTTCTGCCAAGAGATGGATACTGAACTAAAGCAACTTGTTTAGTGAGTTGCGACAACAAGCGCACAGTTCGATTCATTACGTCATCTAGGTCAACTGCTTGATCTAGAAAAGTTTGAATTGCTTTACGTTCCGGCTGTGACATCGGCTTGATCGAATTAAGTTTGTCGACGAAAAGGCGGTAGCCCTTATCCGTTGGGATCCGGCCGGCGCTGGTATGTGGAGCGCTGATGTAGCCCTCTTCTTCCAGGGCTGACATGTCATTGCGAATCGTCGCAGAAGATACTCCGAGGGAATGGCGATCAGCTAATGCTTTTGATCCAACTGGTTCATGTGTTTGGACATAGTCTTCAACGATGGCTCGCAAAACCGCTAATTTACGGTCTTCCATCGCAACTCCTAGCACTCACAGGTATCGAGTGCCAGTCTAACCTTGGTTAGGCCCACAAGCGCGCGACTAAGCCATCGGCTAACAAGCGACCTTGAAATGTAAGGACTGCTTTGCCATTGGCAAACTCTTGCGGAACTAACAATCCTTCGGAAACTGCGAGCTCGGCCTGAGTAAGTCCAGCTTCGCCAAGTGAAGTTAGCGCTAGTCCTTCCCGCAACCGAAGTCCAAGCATGATGTCCTCGTGCTTCACATCTTCTGCTGCCAAGACTTCGCTATCAGCAATTGCAGAAACGCCGTCATCTACTTTTGCCGCCCAAGCTGCTGGGTGCTTTAGATTCCATGACCGAGTACCAGCCGAGTGCGCATGCGCTCCTGGTCCAATTCCTAGCCAGTCTTGGTTACGCCAGTAAGCGATGTTGTGCCGACATTCGCCACCCGGATTTGCCCAGTTACTAACTTCATACCAATTCATTCCAAGAGTATGAAGTTTATTGTCAATCAATTCGTATCGGTGAGCGGCAACGTCATCACTTGGATTGGGTACTTCACCTCGAGCAACGCGAGCTGCAAGTCGGGTGCCTGGCTCAACAATTAATGAATATGCACTTACGTGATCAACATCTGCTGCGGAAACCTGATCTAAAGTCTCGGCAAGATCTGAATCAGTTTCGCCTGGACTTCCGTAAATCAAATCCACGCTGACATGTTCAAAGCCAGCGCTTCTAGCATCGCTAACTGCTTGCCAGGTTTTGCCCGGAGTGTGAGTGCGTTCGAGTAGGGCAAGTACGTTTGCGGCGCTGCTTTGATGACCAAACGAAACTCGGGTGAAGCCGCCGGCACGCAAGATTTCTAAATCTTGCAAAGTGACTGAGTCAGGATTTGCTTCGGTTGTTACTTCAACATCGTCAGTGAATCCATAATTCGATTTAAGTGACTGCAAAATTCTGACAAGTTCTTTTGAATCAATCAAAGTAGGTGTGCCGCCACCGAAAAATACTGTGCTTAACTTGCGCTCATCTGATGCCTGGTCGCTACGCAGCCAGTTAACTTCAGCGACTACCCGATCTGGATAAGTCGCAGCTGTTATTGATGTGCCATCGCGTTGAAGTTCAGCAGCCGTATAAGTATTGAAGTCACAATAACCACACCGAGACGCACAAAAAGGAATATGAACGTAGGCGCTTAAAGTACGCATTATTTACTTGTTGTAGTGCTTGTTGTAACCCGAAACTCGAGTGTGCATTTCTTCTGGAAGTTCTGGGCAATTCAAAACGCGAGCAATCCGCTCTGGATCGCGATCACCTGAAACTAGTTGATAAACATCACTAACGGTTACGCCGTGTTCTGGAGTGGATTCAATTTTGATCTCATCCCCTGAGGTAATCTCGCCAGCTTCGAGGACCTGGAAGTAAGTTCCGGGCATACCTTCATCCATGAAGCGCTTAACCCATTTGTCTTCTTCCATGAAGCGGGCAAATGTGCCACAAGGAATTCGTGGTCCGGTTACCTGAAGCAATGTGGTACCAATGCGCCAAGTCTGACCAATCACTGCATTTGTTACATCGATTCCAACAGTTGTTAGATTCTCACCAAATTTTCCAGCCGGAATTTCTCTATCAAGTTCAGCTTCCCACCATTCGTAATCTTCCCGAGCGTAGGCATAAACCGCTTGTTCTGGCATACCGTGACTTGGAATGTCCGAGCGCTGATCGCCAGCAACACCTGCTGTTGTTACTTGTCGAGAATCTTTTACTGAACGCTTATCAATTGAAGTTATGCCAACCGAGCCACCGACATCAGGAATAACGGCATGAACCACATTTAACGAAAGAACTTTTGCAGAGCTATTTGTTTCGGACATTACTTAGCCTTTGCTTTTGCGGCATTATCGTCGGTGGAAAGAGCTGCAATGAAAGCTTCCTGTGGCACCTCTACTCGTCCCACCATCTTCATGCGCTTCTTACCTTCTTTTTGCTTTTCAAGAAGTTTACGCTTACGAGAGATATCGCCGCCGTAACACTTGGCCAATACATCTTTACGGATAGCTCGAATGGTTTCGCGGGCAATAATGCGAGCACCGATAGCAGCTTGAATTGGGACTTCGAATTGTTGCCTTGGTATCAAGTCTTTCAACTTGGCAGCCATTGCTACGCCATAGTTGTATGCCTTGTCTCGGTGCACGATGGCGCTGAAGGCATCTACTGGATCGCCGTGAAGCAGGATGTCGACCTTTACCAGATCAGCTGCTTGCTCTCCAGTTGGTTCGTAGTCGAGCGAGGCATACCCACGAGTCTTTGATTTGAGTTGATCAAAGAAGTCGAAAACAATTTCAGCTAACGGCAGCATGTAGCGCATCTCCACACGATCTTCAGACAAGTAATCCATACC
>JBEION010000013.1:0-12978 GCA_040377565.1 Candidatus Nanopelagicales bacterium
ATTGCAGAAGTAACTGACCTATATGAAAATGAGGTCGCGCCTCGGGAACGAGCGCTTGATCACTTACTTAGCGATCAATCAAAGTTCCTTGACCAAGATGGTCGCCTACATAAGGACATCATTGCCGCTCGCCGCGAAATCATGGCAGCTGCCGGTGCAAAGAATATTTACAGTGCACATCTTCCAGAATCTTTAGGTGGCCGGGGTCTTGGACGCGAAGACATGATCTATGTCGAAGAAAAGGTTTATGGCTACGGCGTTGGTTTGAACCCAGCACTTCTGTCCTGGTCTGAAGGCGCCACTCCGCGACTACTTCATGCGCACGCACATCAAAAAGAACAGTTCACTGATCCGCTAGTAAAGGGTCTTAAGACCAGCTTGCATGGTGTTACTGAAACTGGCGCTGGCTCAAACCTTTACGACATGAAGACCAATGCAGTGCGCAAAGGATCGGACTGGGTTCTTAATGGCACCAAGGCTTACATCACCAACTACTTTGATGCCGATGTTGCACAAGTTTTGGCAATCACAAATCCTGGCGGTGGCCGTCAATCCTTCACTTACTTCATGTTCGATACCAAAGAGTATGCAAACAAGGGTTACAAGATTGGCAAGCTTTACCAGACCATGTTCGGTGATGGCTACACCGGCGAAATTCACTTCGAAGATATGGTGCTGCCAGAGAGCGCTGTACTTGGAGAAGTCAATGGTGGCTTTGATATCGCAGTTATGTCTTTCAATTACACCCGGATGCGTCGCGCCGGTATGTGTTCTGGTTGGAACAAGTACCTAATCGAAAAGACGCTAGAGCGCGTAAAGACTCGAATTGTTGGCGGAGAGCCACTTGGAGCTAAGCAAGGCATCCAGTGGATGATCGCTGACATGTATCTAGATTGGCAGCAGACTCGTTCGCTTTCCCTTGATGTTGCGCGTGCTATTGATACCCCAGGACCTTGGTGGAACTTGCCTCGTCCAAGTGATGAAGTTCGACGAATTTGCGCACTCAAGCTAAGCAATGATGAGTCGTTCTATCGAGTGGCAGATCGCGCACTTCAGATTCACGGTGGCTCCGGAGTGCTTCGGGACACCGACATTAACAAGCTGTTCCAAATTGCACGTAACTTACGAATTCCAGGCGGAACTGATGAAGTACAGCGCACAACTATTGCCGAAACTCTCGGCTTACGATTCAACTAGGAGTAACCATGTCAAACAATGAAACTTTGTCACTTGAGATCGGTACTTGGGCACAGGCAGTTTCGATCACTGACGTTCCAAAGCATGTGCAAGATCAAGCATTACTAAACATTCTTGATGCCGTTGGAATCGCGTTTGCTTCTACTCACTATGAGTTTGCAACTCGTAGTATTGCCGCATCCGTCGCCTTGGGCTCCGGTCCCCGTGGTGTAATCGCATGTTCTGAGCGCCTAACGGTGCGTGATCAGGCAATGCTTAACGGCATCTTGATTCATGGTTTGGATTTTGATGACACCCACGTTCCTGGTGTTATCCATGCCACCGCAAGTGCGCTACCAACAGCGATCGCTATTGCTGACGATCGCGAACTTAGTGGTAACGATCTTGTGCTGGGCTTTCTTGTCGCATTAGAAATCGGTGCCCGAGTTGGTACTGCTGCTAACGGTGGATTCCATGCGCAAGGCTTCCATCCAACTGGCCTTGCTGGTGCATTTGGCGCTGCCACCGCAGCTGCCAAAATGATCGGCCTTGATGCGCACGGTATCGCCAGCGCTCAAGGAATTGTTGGTTCATTAGCTTCCGGTTCAATGGAGTTCTTAGAAACCGGTGCTTGGACTAAGCGCCTGCATCCAGGCTGGGCTGCAGTTTCAGGTATTACTGCTGCGGAACTTGCCAAAGCAAAGTTTGAAGCGCCACTAGCAATCTATGAAGGTCGATTTGGTCTTTACACAACACACACTCCAGCAGGCCATGACCTAAAGATGGATGCAGTTGCTGCTGACTTGGGTTCAGCTTGGGAATTGATGCGAGTCGCTATCAAGCCTTACGCAGCATGTCACTTCACACATGCCTGTATTGATATTGCAATTGAACTTGCAACGGAAAACAACCTAACTGCTGCAGACATCGAGTCTGTGACCACGATTGTGCCAGCACAAGTTGTACCGGTGGTTTGCGAACCAGCACAGGCAAAGCTAACTCCACGCAGTGATTACGACGCTAAATTCTCATTGCCATTCATAGTTGCTACCGCCATTGCAAAGCGTCGCTTTACTTTGGCAGACCTTGATGATGATTGCCTAGTTGATCCTGAGTTGCTGGAATTGGCCGCAAAGGTTTCCTACCAAAATGATCCAAATCCTACGTTCCCGAAGTACTTCCATGGCGAAGTCATTATTAAGACCAAGGATGGCCGCACGCTTCGTAAGCGCGAAGACATCAATCGCGGCGCTGATGAACGTCCACTATCGGTCAGTGATGTTGAAACTAAGTTCCGTGACAATGTTTCATTGGTCGCCGGAACAGATGTTGCAGATCGAGTGCTAAACGCAGTCATGTCGCTGCCAACAACTAAGAACTCACGTGACTTTGTTGAGGCCTTAGCAACTAAATGACACTTGATGTAACGGGCTTAAGTCTTAGGGATTTAACTTCATGTGGTGGCTGTGCTGCAAAAGCAGATGCATCCCTATTGAAGTTACTTCGGTCTGCCGCTTATGACCAACAAGGTATTGAAACCCTTGTTGGTCTGGCGGCCCCTGATGATGCAGCCGTTACTGCAATCAACGAAACTACATCACTCATAACTACTGTTGATTTCTTTCCGCCAGTAGTTAGTGATGCTTTCGAATACGGTTACGTGAGTGCACTGAATTCACTTTCTGACATTTATGCCATGGGTGGGTTAGCAAAAACGGCTTTACTCGTTTGCGGTTTTCCAAAAGAAATAGCTGATTCGGAAATCTCAGCATGTGTTGCTGGAGCAGCTCTAGCCTGCAAGGAAGCCGGAGTTGAAATTCTTGGTGGCCACACAGTCCGGATTGCTGAACCAATTTTTGGTTTAGCCGCTACTGGCTACGTTCACCCGAATGAAATCTGGCGTAAAACTGGAATGGTCGATGGTGACTTGCTAATGCTTTCTAAGCCATTGGGTGTTGGAGTCCTGCTATCTACTCGAGAGCAACGTGATGAAGAAACTGCGCTAGAGCAAATGAAGATTTCAAACTTAAGTGCCCGCAACTCTTTGGTTCAATTAGGTCCAGCAGTCCACGCAGCAACTGATGTAACTGGATTTGGTTTGATTGGCCATCTAAGTGAAATGCTCGGAACTTCATTCCTAAATGCTCAAGTTAACTTACCTTTGCAGGCTGTTTTGCCTCAGGCGCAATCACTATTTGATTCTGGGAAACGAACTTCAGCAGATGCTCGCAACCGGGATGCCTTAGATCGAGAAGTTTTGGGCTTAACGCAGAGCCATTCTCAAGCCGCCCTATTTGATCCACAGACTAATGGCGGGCTCTTGGCCAGTATCGATCCTGCTTTTGAAATTCAACTGGTTGAGCAAGGATTTATCACGGTAGGTAAAGTTGTAACTGGTTCAGGGAAAATCGAAGTTTTAAGTAATTAATAGCAAACAAAAGGATAAAAATGCCACGCCCCCTAGAAGGAATTACTGTTCTCTCCCTTGAGCAATTCGGAGCAGGACCTTTTGGCACTGTCCATCTTGCAGATCTTGGGGCTCGCATTATCAAGATTGAAGATCCAAGTTCCGGTGGTGATGTCGGCAGGTATGTCCCGCCTTACGCACACGAAGAAGATTCTCTATTCTTTGAGGCTTTCAATCGCAATAAAGAATCAATCTCCTTAGATCTTTCATCCCCAGCTGGCCGGGCAACTTTCGAAGACTTGGTAAAGCAAAGCGATGCTGTCTACTCAAACTTGCGCGGTGATGTTCCTGCGAAGTTGAAGATAACTTATGACGACTTAAAGCATCTAAATCCCGCAATTGTCTGCTGTTCGCTAAGTGGCTTCGGCATGAGTGGTCCGCGTTCAAAAGAACCGGGCTATGACTACATGTTGCAGGGACTAGCGGGCTGGATGTCTCTAACTGGTGAACCTGATGGTCCCCCAACCAAGAGTGGACTTTCCTTGGTTGACTTCTCTGGTGGCTTCGTTGCAGCGCTGGCGCTCGTCAGCGGCATTCATGCAGCCAGGCGTGACGGTGTTGGCATGGACTGCGATGTATCGCTCTATGACACTGCGCTTTCAATGACTAGCTACATCGGGGCTTGGCATCTATCAGGTGGCCACGAACCAATCCGTCACTCGCATTCTGCGCATCCTTCGTTAGTACCATTCCAGGTTTTCCAGACTAAGGACTACTGGATCGTTATTGGTTGTGCAAAAGAAAAGTTCTATGAGCGCCTTTGTGAAGTCATTAAGCGCCCAGATCTAGCTACCAATCCAGATTTCGCTAACTTCACGGTCCGTTATGAAAATCGTGATGCTTTGGTTTCGCAACTTGATGACATATTCAAGACTCGAACTACGGCAGAGTGGCTAGCAGATTTAGTCCCAGCCGGCGTACCAAGCGCGCCTGTGAACACTATCGAACAAGCATTCAAAGAAGAGCACACAATTGCTCGGGAAATGATTGCCCACAGTGAACATGAATACTTTGGCAAACTTCGCACGCCAGCATCGCCAGTTAACGTTGGGCCAAAGCGTCAGACTTATCAGCGAGCTCCTAAGCGCGGCGAGCACACTATTTCAGTTCTAAAAGAACTACTGGACTTAACTGACGAACAAATCAAAGCGCTTGAGGCAACCGGTGCCTTTGGAGAAACCAAGTGAAAGCCTGGGATGGCGTCGCTTATGACGCACTACCGCTACCCCATGAACAATGGGGAATTCGAACCATTGAAGCGCTAAACCTGCAGCCCAATGAGACGTTACTTGACGCTGGTTGTGGAACTGGACGAGATGCTCAGTTAGCTCTAGCACAACTTCCAAATGGCAACTTGGTCTGCGTTGATCAAAGCACCACCATGCTGGACCAATGCCGAACCAGATTTGGTGATGATGCTCGCGTACGAATCCTGGAAGGTGATTTAGATCAAGCGCTTCCTGTCGAGGTCGAAAGCGTTGATGCGATCATGTCCGTTGCCGCTCTTCATTGGCTGGCTCATCACAACAACGTTTGGCAACATTTCTTTAATGCCCTAAAGCCTGGCGGTCGAATCGCAACTGACTGTGGTGGCTTTGGAAACCTAGAAAAGACCTTGGCATTAGTGCCACAGATTGATCCAAACATTAAGTTTCCTAATTGGTACTACGCGAATGTGTCTGATACTGAGGCGCTACTTAAAGCAGCTGGATTTGTTGACATAGAAGTAAGTCTTCGTCCGCATCCAACACCGCTTCCAGATAAAGAAACTCTGGCAACATACTTAAAGACTTTGGTATTCCGGGAATGGAATGACGACCAGATTGCCAAGATGTCAGAATTGCTAACTGATAACACGCTTGACTATGTCCGGCTTGAAGTTCGCGCCCGCAAGGCTTAAGTGAATTAAGTGACCGAGGGTGAACTCAAGATTGGTGTCCTATCTCGGCGGGCTCCAATTGGTCACACTGCAGATTTAACTGCAACCCTTGAGCATGTTGGTGGCTTGACCAGAGTTCTACCTGCACTCGCCGAATTTGCCAACATCGATTGGACGGCCCTAACTACCCAGAGTCAAGAAGGGCTGCCTCGGTATTACTCATTTTCCGAAATCTCAAATCAGGTTCATCAACACGACATCAACATATTTCTAGCCGAAGTCGATTCCCAGGAATTGGATCTGAGCGATTGGTTTTGTGCGCACTACATATGGCCATTGCTACATGGCCTCCCAATCCCCGAGCTTGCCGATGCGGAACTAAGCCATCGTTTAAACACCGTCCGAAGTACCAGTCAAGCGTTGGCAGCTGAATCTATCGATGTCGATAATCACGGTTACCTTGTTAATGATTTCCAACTCTCCCAAGTCCCAGTAGCCCTACGAGAACTTGAACCAAGTAAGCAAATTTCATTCTTTCTTCACACGCCTTGGCCAAAATCAGTTCCGAGCAGCAACATTTCCACCAAGATTCTGGAATTCTTGGCTTCTGGAATGTTGGCTGCAGATGTAATTCAATTTCAAACTCAAAAAGATTTGAGAGCATTTGAAAACTTTGTCATTACACACCTGCCATTGGAACTGGCAAACGTGCAACTTGAAGTTAATCCAGTGTCGGTAAATGTTCAGCAATTGAATCTGCAGTCTTTGGACACAGAAGGCTTGTTAAATCTTCGTGAGGACGAAATCAGTTATGTGCACAGTGCTCGAAGTGATCCAATAAAGAACACTCTTGCAAGTATCAATGCGTTTACTGAGCTTGCACGGGACTTCAAGGATTCCGCACCCCGCAGTTACCTAGACCTATATATCGTGCCCTCTCGACAACAATGGCCAATGTATCAAGTGCTACTTTCTGAGATCGTAAAAACAGTTGAGCAATGCAACTCAAAACTTTCTTCACTTAACTACGCTCCAATCCGACTCCACATTGGCAATGACTACCAACGAGCCAGTAAGGCACTAACTCGTTATGACTGCTTGATTGCTTGCTCTGTAGCGGACGGATTAAATCTGGTAGTCAAAGAGGGTGCGATCTTGAATGATCGAAATGGTGTGATCATAAGCACCACGCAAGTTGGCGCCATGGCTGAGCTTGGAAACTTCTGCATCCTTGCTGGGGAGGCCACTGCAACCGCAATCACCGATGCCTTGATAGCAGCGCGTAACTTAAGTACGGAATCACGCAGGAAGATGTCATTTGAACTAAAGCGTCAGATTCAAGAATTTGACGCCAGCTTCTGGGCTCAATCAGTTGCTGCGAATTTCAAGATTTTAGAAAAGGTTTAAGCCTTAAGACTCGCTAGCCTGCAGGCTCACATCAGTGATGTGGACGCCGTTTACATCAACCAGATTCTGATCCATGTTCAGCAAAGCAAACTTCAGACGATCGATGTCAGAAAGATTTCCTTTGTTACGAGTGCGAACATCAAGTTCAATAGTTACGCGCAAATCTTGTGCTTGACCTACTGTTACTCCGGCTGCCTTAGCCATCTTGTCCGCAACAATTGACGTGATCTCACCGCGGGCAACCATTGCCGCCAATGATGCAGCTAGCTCAACCTTCCACTTGTCAGCGTCCTTTGGACCCAAGTAAACCGGTTCGTTGTTTCCAACGTAATGCGGACGCCAAACGAAGAAGGAACTTAGCTCACCAGTTGGAACCAAGGTGAACTCACGCTCAACCTTGACTCGACGTGGACCTGGGTAAGGCATTGGAGTGTTCTGCACACCAATTGTGTGTGGGAACCAGCGGAATTCGCGCTTAACGAATCCAACTGAATGTGGCGACCAAACAAATGTGGATGGCTGCTTTTCGTACTGAACAGCCGGCGGTGCTGGAGTTGGCCATTCAACTTCAGTCTTGTAGCCAATCTTGTGTGGCGACCAGGTGTAGTTACGAGTTACATGCAGGTAAGGACCCTTAAGGCCATTCATGTGCGGACGCCAGACGAAGCCGCGCTTGATGCCGCCGCCCTTACGAGTGCCTAGGTAACTTAGTTCAACAATCTTTTCTGGAGTTAATTCTCGGCCAGTTAGCTCTGCAACAACCTTGCCATCAGCAAAAATGAGTACCCGGTTACAAATGTTCGCCAAGTCTTCATGCTCTGCAGAAGCAACGATTACACCAGCGCCAGCGCGAGCCGCATCGGCAATCTTTTCAAAGATCGCAGCTTTGCTACCTACGTCAACGCCTTGAGTTGGTTCGTGCAACAAAAGTACATCTGGCTTAATTTGGATCCACTTAGCCAGCAAAGATTTTTGTTGATTTCCACCAGAAAGTTTACGTAACTCGATGCCTGGAACCGGCGGCTTAACATCAAAGCGACGAAGTAACTCGCCTACATCTTTCTTCAACTTATTCTTGCGAAGACGACCTGTTGTGAAGTATTTGCCAAGTACCGGCATACCCACGTTGTCAGTAAGAGTTGCAAGGAGTACTCCACTTGCTCCAGTGCGGTCCCCAGGAAGTAGGGCAACTCCAGCGTCAACTGCCTTACGGGGATTTAACTCTTCTTTTTCATACTTCTTACTCTTGATTGTTATCGTGCCATCGGTGTGCTCTAGTGCGCCAAATAGTGCGTAAGGAACTTGATCGTGACCTGCACCCATAAGGCCTGTCATACCAAGAACTTCACCGCGGCGAAGTGTGATGTTTAGTTTTGGAATTGTGCCAGCAGCCATGTTCTTGGTCTGCAGAACAACTTCCTTAGACGGCGTTGGTACATGATCTGGGTAGAACGCATTCATTGATTGACCAAGAATCATGGCTACCAAATCTGCTTCTTTGGTTTCCTTGGTATTAACTGTGGCAACCTTGCGGCCATCGCGCAGAACCGAGATTCGATCAGTTAAGTTCAAGATTTCATCGGTACGGTGACTGATGAAAACTACGCCAGTTCCCTGTCGAGTTACTTTCTTGACCGCATCGAAAAGCTTGTCGACTGATTCACTAGGCAGATAAGCGGTTGGCTCATCGAGAACTAGAACGTGACCCTCAGGGTTGGTCGCAATTTCGCGAATCGCGCGCGCGATGGCAACAATTGCCCGGTCAACTGGAGGAAGGGCTCCAACTGGAGTTAATGGATCCCACTTCAACCCAAACTGCGAAAGCTGATAGGCAACTGCACTTTTTTCGTCAGCCCATGGAATCTTAGAAAGACCGCCACGTCGCCAAGTACCAAGGCGCAAGTTTTCCAAAATGCTAAATGCTGGAACCAAACCTAAGTCTTGGTGAACGAAAACCATGCCAAGTTGCGCAGCATCGCTGCCACGTAGCGGTAGTTCAATATTTTCGCCGCGTAAAACTAATTTGGTTCCGCGGTCAGGCTCATGGAAGCCACTTAAAACTTTGATGAGTGTTGATTTACCGGAACCATTGCGACCTACCAGGCCATGAATCTCGCCGGGACGTACGTCGAAATCAACATTGGAAAGCGCTTTGGTCGGTCCAAAGGTTTTGGACAGATTTGTGAACTCAAGGACTGGGCTTACGCCAGTTTCTTCAGCCACTTTTGTCTCCTACGCGATCACTTACTTTAAAGAATTTTTACTTGCGGTCTTAAAGAAGAGTGTGACTGGTTGGAGTCATTTCTGACTCCAACCAGTCACAACTAATTACTAGCTAGCGGTCCAGAACTTTGCGAATTCTGCTGCAAAGTCAATGCCGTACCAGTTAACAGAATTTT
Organism: Candidatus Nanopelagicales bacterium; assembly: GCA_040377565.1. Taxonomy (GTDB): domain Bacteria; phylum Actinomycetota; class Actinomycetes; order S36-B12; family UBA5976; genus UBA5976. The sequence continues at coordinate 9,329 of JBEION010000013.1, forward strand.
CTACAGAAGTATCGATTGAACCAATGTTTGATTCATCGAATACCTTGCAGGTGATTCCGTAGTTATCTGGAACTGCATTTCCGGTCAAGATACGTAGTGCTGCATCTGCAGTTGCGTATGAGAACCAGTCATTTGGACAACCGACGTCCATCTTTACTGAACTTGTACCGATACCAGCTGCAACAGCAGGAGTCATGTTGAATGACGACTGAATTGCGGCTGAACCTGCAGCGTCAAGACCAGCGCCAGTAGCGATAGTCATGCCGTCGTAGATTGGCATCAAGTGAGTGATGGTTGCATCTGCTGTAACTGCGTTCTTTGCAACACCATCAAGTGTTCCATCGAACCAAGTTGCAAGCGGAGCATCCTGGTAGTCAACCTTGGCGTCTGGGCAAACTTCTGCTACTCGTGCCTTGATTGTGTCAATCATGATTGGGCTGGAGGCTTGGCCTTCAGAACCCCAAACAACTGCGTTGCCGGCACCTTCACCAGTTACACAGAACCAGTCAGCCATCAAGCTAGCTGCAAGTGTGTAATCGAATGATGGGTCAGCAGCAATACCGTCAGCAACTGCAACACCTGGGGCTGCAGTCTGGTTGGTTGTCATTACTGGAATGTCACCCAAGTCAGCTAGCGGAATAAGTGCAGCTGGAACTGCGTTGGTGACGATTAGGTCAACCTTGTCAGTTACTGCCTGTGCGAAGAACTTAGGTAGTGGATCGATAACGCCACCAGCATCGCTCTTCTGAGTAATAGTTACACCCTGGCTTTCAAGACCAGCTGCAATTGTGTCTGTCCACTGCTTTAGAACTGGAATTTGGTCGTTGATCGAAATCATCGCAACCTTCTTGCCAGAAGCAGCTGAAGCATCAAACGCATCGCCTGGGTATGCAAATGTCAAAGAAGCAGCAAGTGCGGCATCGTATGCTGCCTTCGCTGTTGCTAAGCCATCGGCAGCCGCAGGTGCGCTAGCAGCCTCGGTAGGTGCTGCTTCTTCAGACGAGCTTGAGCAACCGCTCAAAACTAGTCCAGCAGCAAGTGCGGCGGCTACGAAGCCGAAACGCATTTTCTTTTTTGCTTGCATTAGACGTACCTTTCCCGTTGTTTTGATTCAGTCACTCGACCGCGACCGAAGGTTGGATGCCACCGTGGCTACGAGCACGCCAATAACAAGCGCGAGTCCGTAGAACACATCTGTAATCCAAACCTCGAAGCCCTTGAGCTGTAAGCCCGTGATTCCGGTTTCGAGGAAATATACAGCTACAACTGTGCCCCAGACGTTGAAACGTCCTGGCCTAATTGCAGTTGAACCTAAGAATGCTGCTGCGAACGCAGGCAACACATATGACTTGCCGATGCTGGATTGTGCAGCACCTGCAGTAGTTAAGACCATGGCGCCAGCAAGGGCTGCCAAAGTTGAGCACGCGATCAATGAGTAATAGCGGTATGCGTTGGTGCGAATGCCAGCCAAGCGAGCAACTTCTCGTCCCTGACCGACGAAGTAAAGTTGGCGTCCAATTGGAGTGTGTTCCAAGATGTACCAAGCAATGAAAGCCAAAATCAACATGAACCAGAAGGCTGCGTAAAAACCAAAGATACGAGTCTTTACAAGAGCTACGAATGAGAAAGTTTGAACGCTCAAAGTTGTATTGCCCGCGAGACCACTGACTATGCCACCGAGCGCCGTACCAGTTCCGAGCGTTACTACCAGGGATGGAATTTTGCCCTTAACGCTGAGCAGGCCATTGATAAATCCAAACAGCGCGGCGAAAACAAGTGCAATTAAAATCGCTACCGGAAGCGAGATGCCGTGCTTAGTTGCCAGCCAGGCAGGAATTGCAGCTCCCAATGAAACGGCGCCGCCAATCGAAAGATCAAACTCACCGGCGGAAAGTGCGAACACCAAACCAAGCGTTAACAAAACGGTTGCAGCTTTTTGATTTGCAATCGAAGTTACGTTTTGCCAAGTTGGGAACACCTCTGGAAGCAACAAACTGAAGACCGCAAAAAGCACGAACCAAGCAACCAAAATTGCATAAGCCTGAATTCGGTAGCTTGTTGAAACCGCAGCACTGGTGTTGTCCTTGCTGCCTTTACGTCGCAAATTAAGCCGGCGTAACGAAACGGTTTGTGACACTTAATCTCCCTATTGCCTCGGCTTAAATCATCCCAAGAAACGACTTCCGATGAGTGTAAGTCTGGGGGAAAAATAGCGCTAGCGCAGTACTAATCGGGAACTTTGTATACAACATTCAGATAACGGTCTTTTCCAATTTCCTCAATAAAATCGGACTTTTTAGGGAATTGGGCTACTTTCTGGGCGCAATGGGGCAAATATCCGAACTTTATGGACCTGCCCAAATCGGGCATTGTTTGGAATTTGTATACGAAGTGGAGGAAAGTCCATTAGTTTGGGCACATATTCAATTCAGGAGGATCCGTGAAGGTTTCAGTAGTTCAGAGCGGCAATTGCACGCAAGATGTGTCAGAAAACGTTGCCATGTTGCTCGAATTATCCGAACAGGCAGCGACCACCAATCCTGACTTGATTCTGCTGCCAGAGCTTGCGACTACTCCCTATTTTGCGGCGGGCGATAAGAGTCCTAAGTATCGTGACTGGGCTGAGCCAGTAATTGGTGGAGCTTCAACTGCGGCTTTTGCAAAGTTCGCAAAAGATCACAACACGGCCCTTGGGTTTGGCATGTATGAATTAGACAACGATGTTCGATACAACTCTTTGGTAATTCTTAATCGCAACGGTGAAGTTGTTCATGGCAAAACCCATGATGGAAAAACCTACCCAGCGTTTCGCAAATTAACTGCGCCTTCAGTTCACATGCCAACACTTGATGTGCATGAAGATGAATACTGCACAGCTGGCCCCGGTCCAATGAATTTCGATATTGACGGAGTGTCAACCGGCGCATTGATCTGTTACGACCGCGCTTTCTCTGAGCCTTGGATGGCTAACCGCGCACTTGGCGCCGATGTTGTTTTGCTTGCTGTGTCATCTTTGGGTTGGCGTGAATCTCTATTCATTAATGACCTTCGACTTCGCGCCATGGAGATGGGCGTATTTGTCATCGCTTCAAATCGTTCAGGTGAAGAAACTTGCGGTGGAAAAACTCACGACTTCTTCGGCCGGTCTTGTGTTATTGCTCCAACTGGTGAAGTTCTTGCTGAAGCTGGTGGGCACAACTACCCAGAGATCATTCATGCTGAACTAGACATGTCTTTACTTGCGCAGGCGCGCAAAGACTGGCCAGTTTGGAACGATCGTCGTCCAGAAATCTATTCCTGGATGTACAAGTAAATCTAGGTTGCAAGCAATCCCAGTAACTTCTTGTTACTTAATGATTCCCTTGGCGCGCAAGTCAGCTAACTTCGCTGCGTCGTAACCAAGTAGATCTCCATAAACTTCGTCAGTGTGCTCGCCATGTGCTGGACCACTCCAACGAATTGATGGCTTGGTATCTGAGAAGAACGGGAAGATGTTCTGCATTGGGAATTCGCCAACACCAGGAACATCAATATTGATAATCGACTCACGAGCTTGAATGCGTGGGTCGGCAATCATGTCTTTTGCGGTGTAAACCAAGCCATGCGGAACTTCTTCTTCGATCAAGTGATTGATCAAGTCTTTCATTTCC
>JBEION010000125.1:0-3700 GCA_040377565.1 Candidatus Nanopelagicales bacterium
CCACTGGACATCCAGCCAGCGACGGAACTGACATTGATTACGCCACCACGATCGCGAGCAATCATGCCTGGCATTGCAGCATGAGTAATGCGCATAACAGCGGTTACTAGAACATCAAGTAAGTTTTGTTCGGCTTCGATAGTTCCACCCACGAATGGTTGTTTGATACCAAAGCCCGCATTGTTAACTACTAAATCGATGTCATCGCGTGCAGCTCGTGCGCAGACTTTGTCTAGTTGTGAACGATCTGAAAGATCGGCTTGCAGGACTTCAACTTGCACGCCATGAGCTGATTTCAATTCAGCTGCCAAAGCTTCTAGGCGAGTTACATCTCTTGCGACTAAAACTAAGTCACTACCGGTTGCTGCAAGTTGCTTGGCATACGATGCGCCAATGCCGGCACTAGCTCCGGTAATCAAAGCGGTCATGATTAAGCTCGTCGGTTTGGACGCCAGACCACAACAGCAGTTGATGGTCCCATTGCTTCACGAAGGCGAATGTTTTCTTTCAAAGCTTTTTCAAGTTGCTCTTCCAAAATCAGGATTCGCATGATTCCAGAAAGCGTTACGCCTTCATTGGAAAGTTTGGTAACTTCACGCAGGCGCTGAATGTCTTTCAGTGAATAAAGGCGATTGCGACCAACTGAACGACCTGGGGAAACTAAACCAAGACGGTCATACTGACGCAGAGTTTGTGGGTGCAGGCCAGCTAACTGCGCTGCGACCGAGATGACATAAACCGGAACTTCATCATCGTGCTCGTAATCAATCATCAGATCCCTTTCGAGCATCCGTTAAGTTGCCACTCTTGCGCATTAATTCTTCGCGGGGATCAAAGTCTTGAGTTGCGGCAGCAAAATCATCCAGCGCCTTTTGAGCTGCAGATGTTAGATCCTTAGGCACCGCAATGTCGACGGAAACAATTAAGTCGCCAGATTTCTCTGGGCGAACTACGCCTTTGCCACGAGCGCGGAATTTGGCGCCAGTCTTTGTGCCGGCTGGAATTCGGATTGTTACTGCTGGACCATCTAGTACTGGGACTTTGATGTCAGCACCATTAACTGCCTCATCAAAACGAATTGGCACAACGACTGTTAAGTTGTCACCGTCGCGACCAAAAACTGGATGGGGGGAAACCGCAACGTTAATAAACAGATCGCCAGCTGGAGCATTCTGCTCGCCAGGTTGGCCTTTGCCTTTAAGGCGAATACGTTGATCGTTTTTCACACCAGCTGGAATACGTGCTGAAATGTTTCCAGTGCTGAGTCGCAAAGGCATGGTCACACCATGAATCGAATCTTCGAAACTAATTGTTACTGAAGTTTCTAAGTCAGCACCTTTACGTGGACCGCGCTGACGACCGCCACCGCCAAACAGGCCTCCGAAGATATCTGAAAGATCGCCGCCGCCGAATAAATCTTCGACGTTCTGGCCTCTGCCACCTGGGAAACCGCCAGGTCCGCCTGGGCCACGACGTCCGCCGCCCATTGGTCCGGGTGCGCCATAACGTTGCGCTTCGTCATACTCGGCACGACGTTTTGGATCAGACACAACGTCATAGGCTTCGCTAACTGCTTTGAACTTTTCTTCAATCTTCTTGTCGCCAGCATTTGCATCTGGATGAAGATCTTTAGCTAGTTTGCGATAAGCCTTTTTGATCGTGGCAGCATCAGCATCTTTAGAGACGCCAAGGATCTTGTAGTAATCCTTTTCATACATATCTTTTGTACTCATAGCGTCTCCTTTCTGATACTTAATGTTCCCAGCGAACTAGAAACTAATTACTCAGCGTTTACGGTTTCTGGGTCTGCAACACTAACGATTGCAGCGCGAATGATGCGCCCGTTAAATTCATAACCTGGCTGAAACACATTCATACATGTTGATGTTGTTACATCAGCGCTGTATTCATGAGAAATTGCTTCATGCTTGGTTGGATCAAATTCATCGCCCGGTGCACCGAAAGGCTTAAGCCCCAATCGAGTAACGGTTGACTCTAGAGCTTCACCAACACTCTTGAAGGCACCTTCGAGTTCACCGTGAGTGCGAGCACGACCGATGTCATCGATAACTGGCAATAATTCAGCAAGGGTGTTCGAAACAACAAGGTCACGAGTAGTTTCGCGATCGCGTTCTACGCGCTTGCGGTAGTTAGCAAATTCAGCTTGGAGACGTTGCAAGTCAGCAGTAAGTTCTGCGACTGGATCACTTGCAACTTCCTGCTCCGAAACTGGAGTCTCCTGCTCATCCGAAGATGAGCGAGGAGCTCCAGTTTCTGGATCAAGCTTGCGCTTATCTGTGATCTTTACGCCCTCGGCTTGTTCTGCGCCTAGGTCGTTGTCACTCATACCTTTTCGTTCTCATCTACGATTTCGGCATCGACTACGTCGTCATCACCTTCGGCAGTCGCTTCGCCACCTTCAGCCTGAGTGTTTGCGTATAACGCAGCACCCAAAGCCTGGGATGCAGTTGCAACCTTTTCCACCGCAGCCTTGATGGCTTCGATGTTTTCGCCGGCAATTGCAGCCTTAAGTTCAGCTAGCGGTTCATCAACATTTGCCTTGGCATCTGCTGGAACTTTGTCGCCGCTTTCCTCGAGGAACTTCTCGGTCTGGAAGACCAATGATTCCGCTTGGTTACGAACTTCGGCTTCTTCGCGACGCTGACGATCTTCTTCAGCATGTGATTCAGCATCGGCCATCATGCGATCGATCTCTTCCTTAGAAAGAGCTCCGCCACCGGTGATAGTCATGGACTGTTCTTTGCCAGTTCCTAGATCCTTAGCTGAAACGTGAACGATACCGTTGGCATCGATGTCGAATGCAACTTCAATCTGTGGCACGTTACGTGGTGCAGGTGGCAAACCAGTTAGCTCGAAAGTTCCAAGCTTCTTGTTGTAAGCCGCCATTTCACGTTCGCCCTGGAATACCTGGATCAAAACAGATGGCTGGTTGTCTTCAGCAGTTGTGAAGATTTCCGAACGCTTTGTTGGGATCGTGGTGTTACGTTCGATCATCTTGGTCATGAGTCCACCCTTGGTTTCAATACCAAGTGATAGTGGTGTCACATCAAGAAGCAGAACATCCTTCACTTCACCCTTAAGAACGCCAGCCTGAAGTGCAGCGCCTACGGCAACTACTTCGTCAGGGTTAACGCCCTTATTTGGTTCGCGTCCGCCAGTAAGTTCCTTAACCAAATCGGTTACGGCCGGCATACGTGTTGAGCCACCAACTAGAACTACGTGATCGATGTCAGCAACTTTCACGCCAGCATCTTTGATGACCTGGTTGAAAGGTGTCTTTGTGCGATCAATTAGATCTGCTGTCATCTTTTGGAAATCTGCACGAGTCAGAGTTTCGTCAAGGTGAAGTGGACCGGCATCAGATGCAGTGATGTAAGGCAGGTTGATAGCTGCTGACTGAGAAGAAGAAAGTTCGATCTTCGCCTTTTCAGCTGCTTCGCGCAGACGCTGCAGTGCAACCTTGTCTGCTGACAAATCAACACCGTTTGAATTCTTGAACTGGGTGACCAAGTGATCAACTACGCGCTGATCCCAGTCATCGCCACCGAGGTTGTTATCGCCACTTGTGGCTTTAACTTCCACGATGCCTTCGCCGATTTCAAGAAGTGAAACGTCGAACGTTCCACCACCAAGGTCGAATACCAAAATTGTTTGGTCTTTGTCGCCCTTGTCCAAACCG
>JBEION010000177.1:0-2818 GCA_040377565.1 Candidatus Nanopelagicales bacterium
CTGAATTTGGCCATACTGCTGGCGTTGAAGCCACAACCGGTCCGCTTGGAACTGGTTTAGCAACCGCAGTAGGTATGGCTATGGACGCTCGCTACGTGCGCAATCTCTTAGATCCAACTGCTGCTGCCGGTCAGAGTGTTTTCGATCACAAAATCTGGGTTATTGCCGGTGATGGCTGCCTTCAGGAAGGTGTTACCTCAGAAGCATCATCGTTGGCTGGCCATCAAGAGCTGAGCAACCTCGTCGTGCTTTATGACGACAACCACATCAGTATTGAGGGTGACACTGCAGTTTCATTCACTGAGGATGTGCTTGCTCGATACGCATCGTACGGTTGGAACGTAAGCCATGTAGAAATGCTGAGCAATGGTGAGATTGACGTCACGTCATTGGATCTTGCAATTGCTAGTGCTGTGGCGCAATCCGAAAAACCAACTTTGATTCGAGTTAGAAACGTAATTGGTTGGCCAGCACCAAACTTAAAGAACACTGGCAAGATTCATGGTGCGGCTCTTGGCGACGCTGAAGTTGCAGCGACGAAAGAATTACTCGGTCTTGATCCAGCTAAAACTTTTGAGATCTCAACTGAAGTCCTAACGCACGCCAGACAGGTTGCAACAAGAGGTCGCGAAAGTCATGAGCTATGGTCAGCCGAGTTCTCGACTTGGGCTAGCAAGAACCCGGATTCAGCAAAGTTGTATCAGCGACTTGCGGCACGCGAACTGCCAACAAATTGGCACGAGGCCCTGCCTAGATTTGAACCTGGAGCTTCGGTTGCAACTCGCAAGGCATCCGGTGACACCATCAACGCCATGGCGCAAGTACTTCCAGAACTTTGGGGTGGCTCGGCCGATTTGGGCGATAGCAATCTGACAACCATTGAGCACGGCGGATCTTTCCTTCCGAAATCAAGTGCAATGTCGGGTGCTGCTGAAGGCGGCCGAATCATCCACTACGGAATTCGCGAGTTTGCGATGGCTTGCGCAATGAATGGCATGGCACTTGGTGGCTTGACTCGACCGTTTGCTGGCACATTCCTAGTCTTCAGCGACTTCATGCGCGGCGCAGTACGGCTTTCAGCCTTGATGGATCTACCTGCTACTTACGTCTGGACTCACGATTCAATTGGCTTAGGTGAAGATGGACCTACTCATCAACCCGTTGAGCATCTTTGGTCGTTACGAGCAATTCCAAACCTTCAGGTAATTCGACCTGCTGATGCAAACGAAACATCAACTGCTTGGCGCATTGTCGTGGAATCAAATAAACCAGCTGGATTATGTCTATCTCGACAGAACCTTCCAGTCATTGATTCCGCAACTACATCTGATGTTTCACTTGTTAGTCGCGGTGCTTACGTGATCTCAGAGAGTTCAAAAGCGCCAGACGTAATTTTGATTGCAACTGGCTCTGAAGTATCGATCGCGCTCTCGGCTCAACAAACTTTGGAATCTAGTGGTGTTTCAACACGCGTTGTTTCGGCACCGTGTTTGGAGTGGTTTGATGCCCAGGACGCCCAATATCGTGAATCAGTTTTGCCACATGCGGTAACCGCTCGAGTTTCTATCGAAGCCGGCATAGCTCAAGGTTGGTGGAAGTACGTTGGCTCAGCCGGACGCTGCATTAGCTTGGAGCATTTTGGCGCATCAGCTGGAGCTGACAAACTTTACTCAGAATTTGGAATTACAGCGGAAGCCGTAGTTGCTGCCGCGAAAGAAATTCTTAACTAATTACTTTCCGCGAAGTTTAGCTAGGGCTTCGTCAAGAATTCCCTTGCCATCTTTATCGTTGCGACGTTCTTTCACATAAGCCAAGTGAGTTTTGTAAGGTTCGGTCTTAGCTAAAACTGGTGGGTTATCTTTATCGGTGCCAGCTGGCATGCCACACTTTGGGCAATCCCACTCTTCTGGAAGTTCAGCATCATGAGCAAAACTCGGTGTGGTCTCGTGTCCGGAAGCACAGTAGAACGGTAAGTAAATACGTGGTGCGGCTTCGCCACGCTCAGCTTCACCCATTGGGCCGGCTCCAACGCGACTTCCACGGATTGCACTACCACTAGCCATGATTTACTCCTGATTGCTTACGCGGATTTTGTTAACAAGCCAAGACCCACGATTGCTGCGGTCCAAACTAAAGCTAAAGCGATCGTAATTCGATCGAGGTTGCGTTCGGCAACGGAAGATCCACCAAGTGAAGAACTCATGCCGCCACCGAATAGATCGGAAAGACCGCCACCCTTGCCTTTGTGTAGCAATACCAAAGCGATCAGCAACAGGCTGGTAATAGCCAGAAGGATTTGAAACGCTGCGATCATTGGTCACCTGCTAAATCGTGGAACATAGAAACGAACACCCTTATTCTACGCGTGCAATCGGTAGCGACAAACCGAGACGAATTCATCAGGATCCAGCGAGGCGCCGCCCACTAATCCGCCGTCAATATCAGCCTCAAGCATCAAAGCAGCCACGTTATCGGCCTTCATTGAACCGCCGTAAAGGATTCGAGTTTGGTCTGCGGCCGAGCCGTGAACTTCTCGAATTCGAGCCCGAATTGCGCCACAGACTTCTTGGGCATCCGCAGGTGTCGCTACTTCCCCAGTTCCAATCGCCCAAACCGGTTCATAAGCAATGACCAAATTAGCCACATCGTTTGCCGCAATTCCTTGCAGCGCGGCATCGAGTTGCTCGATGGTAAAAGCCACGTGATTTCCAGCCTTACGAACTTCAAGACCTTCGCCCACGCAAACAATTGGAATCAAGTTGTTCCGCAAAGCGGCTTGGGTTTTTAGGTTCACTATCTGATTGTCTTCGCCGTGGTA
>JBEION010000103.1:0-4135 GCA_040377565.1 Candidatus Nanopelagicales bacterium
ATTCCGCGCATTGACATACATAAGTGTTCGCATTCAATTACCACGATCACACCGCGGGCGCCAAGTATGTCTGTCATCGCGTCAGCGATCTGAGTTGTTAGCCGTTCTTGAACTTGTGGGCGACGTGAATACATATCAACCAAGCGGGCAATTTTAGAAAGTCCTGTGATTTTTCCATCTTCACCTGGGATGTAACCAACATGGCCAACACCATGGAACGGTAGCAAGTGATGTTCACATGTTGAATAGATCGGAATATCTCTAACCACTACTAATTCGTCATGGCCTAACGAAAATGTAGTTGTCAGAACATCGCGGGCAGTCTGATGTAGTCCACCGAAAATTTCTGCGTATGACTTAGCAACTCGAGCTGGAGTTTGCGACAGACCCTCTCGATCTGGATTTTCGCCAATGCCGATAAGCAGTTCTCGAATCGCAGCTTCGACACGAGTTGCATCGAATGGCTGCAACGCAGGTGGTTCGCTTTGTTGCTCGATTGGATCGATGCTCACGCGTCAGCCTGAGGTGACTTAGCCCCTTTGGACTTAACTGATTTAACCTTGGTGGCTTCGGACTCAGCTTCTACAGATTCGGCAACTGCTGGCTCAACATCAATGGCTTCAGAAGCTTTAGCTGGAGCATTTGGACCAAACGCATTTGTGTTAGATAACGGTGGCACATCAACTGGTGGACGATCACTTGGGCTGCGTCGGGCTGAACCAGTCCAAGCTGGACGACCTGGGCGACGCTTAAGTGGTTCGAAGATGCGTTCGATTTCTTCGCGGTTAAGAGTTTCTTTTTCAAGAAGCTCAACAACAAGTGCATCTAGAACATCGCGATTCTCAGCAAGAATTTCGTAAGCCTCATGATGAGCCACGTCGATAAAGGCGCGTACCTCTTCGTCAATTGCAGAAGCAACTTCTTCGGAGTATTCACGGCCATGACCCATATCGCGACCCATGAATACCTCGCCAGATTCGGCGCCATATTTAATAGCACCAAGGCGTTCAGTCATACCAAACTGCATAACCATCTTGCGCGCAACTGCGGTTGCCTTTTCAATGTCATTGCTGGCGCCAGTTGTTGGATCGTGGAAAACCATTTCTTCGGCAGCGCGACCGCCAAGCATGTAAGCAAGTTGATCTTGCATTTCACTTCGAGTGGTTGAGTACTTGTCGTTTTCCGGAAGCACCATGGTGTAACCAAGCGCACGGCCACGGGGCAAAATTGTGACCTTATGTACTGGGTCAGTATTTGGAAGCGCCGCTGCAACAAGTGCGTGGCCGCCTTCGTGATATGCAGTGATCAATCTTTCATGTTCACCCATCACGCGAGTGCGCTTTTGTGGTCCGCCAATTACGCGATCGATTGCTTCATCAAGCGTTGCGTTAGTAATGATCTTTTGATCGGTACGTGCTGTAAGCAAAGCTGCTTCGTTCAAAACGTTAGCTAAGTCGGCGCCCGAGAACCCTGGAGTGCGACGAGCAACTGCCATTAGGTCTACATCTTCGGCGATTGGCTTACCTTTCGCATGTACTGCTAATACATCACGGCGACCAACAAGATCTGGAACATCTACCGAAATCTGTCGATCAAAACGGCCTGGACGAAGTAACGCTGGGTCCAAAATGTCTGGACGGTTTGTTGCAGCAATCAGAATTACTCCGGTGTTGCCATCGAAGCCATCCATTTCGACAAGCATCTGGTTCAGAGTCTGTTCGCGCTCATCATGGCCACCACCCATACCGGCTCCACGATGACGACCTACTGCATCAATTTCATCGATGAAGATAATTGCTGGAGCATTTGCTTTAGCTTGTTCGAACAAATCACGAACTCGGCTTGCACCAACACCAACAAACATTTCAACAAAGTCGGAACCTGAAATTGAAAAGAATGGTGCGCCTGCTTCGCCCGCAACAGCGCGAGCAAGCAAAGTCTTACCTGTACCAGGTGCTCCATATAGAAGTACACCCTTTGGAATCTTTGCTCCAAGTGCTTGGAACTTTGCTGGCTCTTGTAAAAACTCTTTGATTTCTTCAAGTTCTTGAACGGCTTCGTCTGCGCCTGCGACATCAGCAAAAGTTGTTTGCGGCATATCTTTGGTGATCATTTTGGCTTTTGATTTGCCAAACTGCATGACCTTGCCGCCACCTTGCATTTGTCCCATGAAGTAGAACAGCAAGCCCAAAATCAAAATGATTGGAAGGACAGAAGCCAGCAAGCTAACCAAAAATGATTGCTTTGGAACAATAACGTTGTAGCCGTCCGGCAAATTACCTTTAGTCTTTTCAGACTCTAGAAGATCAACTAAGTCAGTTCCTTGGCCAGCAATGTAATTAGCGGAAAGTTTTGTGTCGTCAGTCAGAATGACATTAATCAACTGGTCTTTATCGACCAAAGTTACAGACTTTGCGCGTCCCTGCTGGATGTCGTCAACGATCTTCCAGGTGTCTACTTTTTCCGTTGATCCACTGCCAGTGATCGTGTTGCTGCCAATCAACAACGCCATTACGGCAAGGATTATCCAAGTAAGTGGGGATCGAAAAACTGACTTTATCTTCATGTTCTAGAAACCAACGCCCTTTAATTTTGCGTATTTAATTGAATCTTTACGGTACTACCCAATGGCCCTGACCGCTAAACGCTTTCACCATTATGTGAGCCTTGTTCGCTGCTAGCGACATACCCAGTAAGTGAAATACCCATACTTAGCAGGGTTTTCCCTATTGTTTAAGTGTGATCTTTAAGTCAGTCCTAAATGAGCGCCCATACCCCGAGCTTTCCATCGCTAGCGAGGAATGGGGGGCTCTGGCTCCACGCCAAATCAAGCTTGCAGATGTCTCCACTATTCGCAGCACACTCGATCTAAATGCCTTGCTGGCAAGTGATTCAACGTTCTTTGGTGATTTGTTTGCGCACGTAGTGCGTTGGAATGGCCAGCTGTATTTAGAGGATGGATTACACCGCGCAGTCCGCGCTGCTTTGCAGGGTAGAACGTCGCTTCACGCGCGAGTTATTGATCACCCAGGCGCTTAAAGTCGTCCAGCTTCGTGAACTCGGCGAAGGAAATCTTTAGTCTCAACTTCTTGTGGCGCTGAAATAACTTGGGATGCAGGTCCCCGTTCAATAATGTTTCCATCTTTCAAGAAACAAACTTCGTCGGCTACTTGAGTTGCAAATCCCATTTCATGAGTTGCTAGCACCATCGCCATGCCATCGGCTTTCAAATCTCGCACGATAGACAAAACCTCATTTACTAAAACTGGATCAAGCGCTGAGGTAACTTCGTCAAGCAAGAGTAGTCGCGGTTTAACAGCAATGGATCGAATGATTGCTACGCGTTGTTGTTGTCCACCACTTAGTCGATCTGGATACTGATCAGCTTTGTCTGCCAAATCGAATCGGCGTAGTAATGTCATCGCTTCATCACGCGCTTGCACTTTTGAAACTTTATGAACTCGAATTGGTGAGAGCGTGATGTTGTCTAGAACACTCATGTGTGGGAACAAGTTAAAGGATTGGAAAACCATGCCAAGACCTTTACGAACTTCATCAACGTTTATCTCTGGATCAGAAATTTCTTTTCCATCCAAATAGATAGAGCCATCGTCAATGGTGTCTAACAAGTTGATGCAGCGTAAAAGGGTTGACTTACCCGAACCCGATGCTCCGATTAAAACTGTGGCGGTGTGATCTGGAACAGTTAAGGAAAGATCGTTCAAAACTATGTTGTCTTCAAAGCTTTTACGTAAGTTCTTAACTTCTAATACGTTCATGCTGCGCCCTGCGCATTCTGACGTTTAATCGACTTGGCTAGAACCCGATCGGTGTAACGAGTAAGTGGAATTGTGATTAACAAGAACAAGATTGCAGCGGTTACATATGGTGTGTAGTTGAAAGTGCGTGAACTTGCGATCTGGGCTGCTCGCACCGCATCAGTAACACCAAGAATCGAAACCAATCCGGTGTCCTTCAAAAGTGCTACTAAGTCATTAAGTAGTGGCGGAACAACGCGCTTGAGTGCTTGCGGAAGAACTACGTGGCGCATAGTTTGCGAAGAACTTAAGCCAAGGGAGCGAGCGGCAGCTCGCTGACTTGGATGAATTGAAAGAATTCCGCTTCGAATAACTTC
>JBEION010000002.1:0-21198 GCA_040377565.1 Candidatus Nanopelagicales bacterium
AGAAGGGGCGCCAGCTGAAGTTGGACTTTCTGTTGCCGAGCTAAACGATGAAGACCTATACGAACTAGTTACAGATCTTGGTGGACATAACTTAGACAGTCTGCGTGATGCGTTTGCAGTTTGCGACAGTGTTACCGATCGTCCAAGCGTGGTTTTTGCATACACAATCAAGGGTTGGGGTTTGCCAATGGCAGGTAACCCTAGAAATCATTCAGCGCTTTTAAGTGGTGAACAAATTGATAACTTCCGCAGCGAACTTGGACTTACCGCAGAAAATGAATGGTCAGATTTTGATCCGCAAAGTCCAGCCGGTGTTCTGTCGGCGCAGCGCAGACATGATTTGCATCGCCCGCCAACATCAAAAGGTGTTGAACTAAATGTGCCAGCACCTGAGATCGCGACTGGCACTAAGCCACTTAGCACTCAAGAGGCCTTCGGTCGGGTACTGGTAGATCTATCCCGAATCGAAGAAATCAATAAGTACATGGTGACTACTGCACCTGACGTAGCAACTTCTACAAACCTTGCAGGCTTTATTAATCGCAATGGCATCTATTCACCAGATGAACGCCGGGCTTGGAATGAAGATCCAATGTTGAAGTGGGCTGAAGGTCCAACGGGGCAACACATTGAGCTTGGCATCAGCGAAATGAATCTTTTCTTACTGCTGGGCCAACTTGGCCTGTCATGGGATTTGTCAGATCAACCTTTGATTCCAATTGGAACGGTTTACGATCCATTCGTTTGCCGTGGCCTCGACGCATTTATCTATGGAACTTATTCCGCAGCTCGATTCATCATTGCTGGTACTCCAAGTGGCGTTACGTTGGCGCCAGAAGGTGGTGCACACCAGTCAACAATCACCGCTTCCATTGGTATGGAATTACCAGGGGTGACATTCATTGAACCTACTTATGGAACCGCATTGAGTTGGATGCTTGCCGATGCAATCACTCGAGTAGCTGCCGGTCCATCAGAACTGAAAACTGCTGCGCCTTACGACGATGGTGCGTTCTACTTCCGACTAACAACTAGGCCGCTTGATCAGGCACCGTTTGAAGCGGCTCGTAAGCGGATTGGTGATGCCGTATTAAAGCGTCAAGTTCTTAGTGGCGGGTACCGACTATTTGATGCCTTCGAGCAGTTCCCAGAACTTCGCGGGGCAGACGATAGTGAACGCGTGCCAATGGTTCACTTAGTTGCATCTGGCGCAGTTATGCCAGAAGTTTTAGCAGCAGCTCAAGAACTCTGCAGTGAAGGTGTGGCCGCTCACGTTATTGATGTGACCAGTGCAGATCGTTGGTACGGAGCTTGGCAACGTACCTTACGTCAGGCTGTGCGAACCGCTTCGGCGCCGAGTCTGCCTGGGCCACTATGGTCAGTACTTGGAGACCGCGCTCCTATTGTGACGATTCAGGATGCTTCAAGCCACGCCATGGCATGGATGGGATCGGCCATCGGTGTGCCTTGCGTATCTCTTGGTGTGGATTCTTTTGGTCAGTCAGGAACTGTTAAGGATCTTTACAACATCAACGATCTGTCATCCGGTGCGATTGTTAACGCAGCTCTTGCTTCGCTAGCGCTAGATAATCGATGACCACACCGACCACGCCGACAACACCAACCAAGTCACATACTGCGCTATTCCTTACAGTCTCAGTACTTTTTGGCGGCAACTACATGTGGGCGCACTTTGCCCTAGAGTCATTTTCCGCCCTTGAAGTTGCTTGGGGTCGCACTGTTCTGGCTGCTGCAACATTGGCGATTGTGCTGCTGATAACTAAGGATCATTACCCACGCGGAAAAGAAATCTGGATCAAGTTAAACATTGCAGCAATCCTGTTTAACACAGTTTCTTTTGTTGGCATGGCTACAGCCGTTAGTCGAATTTCGACAGTGCAAGTTAGTATTTGGAATGCGTTAGTTCCGTTGGTGACTCTTGGTTTTGTGCTGGTGTTTATCCCAGAAGAAAACCCCACTTGGCGTCGAGTAACCGGGTTGAGTATGGGCTTCTTAGGAGCCCTATTCATTGCTCACCCTTGGTCGGGCCTTGGAGATTTTGATGCAATTGGTACCGGAGCAATCATGGTCGGAACTACTAGCTATGCAGCTGGCTTGGTTTATGCCAGACGTAACTTTGTGAATGTGAAAGATACCCCAACATCTATCGCGGCCGGGCAAATGCTTTGTGCTTCCATTCATTTCACCTTGATTTTGCCTTGGTTTGTAACCATCACGACTGACGCCACCACGATTTCGTTGATCTCGTTGTTAATTTTGGGTGTTGTTGGAACCGGAATCACTTACATCATGATTCAAACTTTGATTAAGCAATCTGGTGCTGGAGTAGCAAGCGACACCACATACGTAATCCTTTTTGTTGCAATCATGCTTGGAATCATTGTTTTGGGTGAAGCCATAAATATTTGGCAGATCATTGGGTCAGCCTTAATTCTTATCGGCCTGGTAATCATCAATACCAAGGAAAAAACCCCAGCCGTTACCCCATAAGAATGAGATAACGACTGGGGTTAATTCCTTAAACGCTTCGCTTATGCCATTCAACATATTCAGGAGCCAAAGTTGGCTTTTCCTGAATCAAATCAGCTGCACGTTCTGCAACCATCATGGTTGGTGCGTAAAGGTTGGCATTAGTTACATAAGGGAACACCGAAGCATCGACTACGAATAGACCTTCGACGCCATGCACCTTCATGGTGTTTGGATCAACCACACTCATTTCATCGGTACCCATTTTTGCGGTACATGATGGGTGATAAGCAGTCTCAGCATCCTTGGCAACCCATTCCAAAATCTGTTCTGGAGTTTTAACTTCTGGACCAGGGGATAGTTCACCATCGCTGTATTGATCAAAAGCAGATTGCGCCAAGATGTTTCGCGTAACTTGAATTGCTTCAACCCACTCGCGACGATCCTGATCTGTTGAAAGGTAGTTAAACAGAATCGAAGGTTTAGCCATTGGGTCAGCGCTGGTGATTTCAATTCGGCCGCGAGCATCTGAATACATTGGGCCGACGTGAACTTGGTAACCGTGACCTTGTTCAATTCCAGTTCCGTCATAACGAACGGCAATTGGCAAGAAGTGGTACATCAAGTTTGGGTACTTAACAGTGTTATTCGAGCAGGCAAAACCACCACCTTCGAAGTGGTTGGTCGAACCTGGACCTTTGCGGGCAAACAACCAAGCTGCACCAATAAATGGTCGCTTCCAAAGCTTTAGATTTGGATTCATAGTGATTGGTTGCTTACAAGCATGCTGAATGTAAACCTCTAGATGATCCTGCAAGTTCTGCCCAACACCTGGCAGATCTTTAACTACTGCAATGCCATGCTTCTTGAGTAGTTCAGCTGGACCAATTCCGGAAAGCTGCAGAACCTGTGGGGTATTGATCGCGCCACCACATAGAACAACATTCTTGGCACGGTACTCAGTAATAGTCTTGCCACGCTGGGCCACTACACCGACTGCCTTATCGCCTTCAAAGATCACGCGATGTACTTGGTGACGAGTCTGAATTGTTAAATTCTTTCGATGCATTACCGGATGTAGGTAAGCCCGTGCTGAAGACCAGCGACGACCTTTCTTAACATTCTTATCAAATGGACCGAAGCCTTCTTGGCTATAACCATTTACATCGTCGGTGCGGCTAAAGCCAGCAGCAACTGCGGCATCAAAGAAAGCTTTGAATAACGGATTCTTGGCAGGGCCTTTTTCTAGATAAAGCGGACCATCGTGGCCACGGTACTTCTTGTCATTAGGAACGCCGGTAGCATTTTCCATTTTCTTGAAGTACGGCAAGCAATGGGCGAAGTCCCAGTTCTCCATACCTTTATCGGCAGCCCAGCGTTCGTAATCCATTGGATTTCCGCGCTGGAAAATCATTCCATTAATAGAGCCTGAACCGCCAAGGACCTTGCCGCGACCTTGGTAAACCCGACGACCGTTCATGTATGGTTCTGGATCAGTTTCATACATCCAGTCATAGAACTTGTTTCCGATTGGGAAAGTCAGCGCAGCTGGCATGTGGATGTAAACATCCCACCACGAGTCTTTGCGCCCGGCCTCTAAAACCAAAACTTCATTATCGGGATTCTCGGATAACCGATTGCCTAAAACAGATCCAGCAGACCCGCCACCAATAATTACGTAGTCATATTCTTTGATGGTCATTAGAGATTTCCTTCAGCCGTATCGACTACGTTGGCGAGCAACATGGCACGAGTCATTGGGCCAGTTCCGCCTGGCATCGGAGCAATCCAGCCAGCAACTTCAGCGCAGGCTGGGTCTAGGTCACCAAGAAGGCCAGCATCAGTTCTAGTGATGCCAACATCTAGCAGCGCAGCGCCTGGCTTAATCATGTCTGGCTTGATGAAATGAGGGACGCCAGCAGCTGCCACGACAATGTCAGCACGCTTGATATGCGAAGCCATGTCCTTGGTGCCGGTATGGCATAAAGTGACGGTCGCATTTTCCCTGCGGCGAGTTAGCAAAAGACCTAGTGGGCGACCTACTGTTACGCCACGTCCAACAATGCAGACTTCGGCACCGTCAATGTTTACGTCGTAAGCGCGAAGTAATTCAACAATGCCGCGTGGTGTGCAAGGTAGTGGAGCTGGTTCGCCAAGAACTAAACGACCAAGGTTTGTTGGGTGTAGGCCATCGGCATCTTTGCGTGGATCAATTGCTTCAAGAGCAGCATTGGAATCTAAACCTTTAGGTAGCGGTAGCTGCACAATGTATCCAGTGCAGGCTGGGTCAGCGTTTAGTCGCGCGATGGCATCCATCACGTCTTGCTGAGTAGCGGAGGCTGGAAGATCTTCACGAACTGAAGTGATTCCAACTTCATGACAATCTTTATGTTTGCCACCAACGTAGGAATGTGAGCCAGGATCGTCACCAACCAGAATTGTTCCAAGGCCAGGAAAGATTCCTTTGGCATTTAGCGCAGCAACTCGTGTTGCTAGATTCGCTTTTACTGCAGCAGCAGTAGCTTTTCCATCGAGAATGACCGCAGTCATGGTGCCTACTTTTAAGTTAGAAAGTGTTAACTGATTTTACAGGTACTCAACTGCGGCATCAGTCAAAGCGGTCCAAAGATGCTTTGCAAATGATGCACGTGGGAATAGCAAGTAGCAATTTTCGCAACAGTGCCACATTATGAGAGGCGCTTTAGCTAAGACACCTTGACTGCAGGCATCAATTGGGAAATGTTCATCCCGAAGGTCTTGTTCCCAATAATGCGCGAGCACGTCTTTAGCATTAGGGCCATAAACTTCTATCTTGGTTCGCTGGGAACTTACATCAACCAAGGAAATGTGATGTGCTTCCTGCACTGGTTTCAATAACGCCTGAATGTCAGCAGTTCCAGTTACGTACCACCAATCTGGACCTAGGCATAGTGCACTAACTCCGCCGGCTGCGGGTAGTTCATCGCCAACAATGCAAGCAGAGTTGTTTCGAACTACCGTTCCCACATTTGGATTCAAGGTAAGGCCTAGTGCTTGGTTGACCGCTGCGAATCCACTTGCGTCTGGATTCACTCGCAAATCAAAGCCAGGAGTAAATGGAATTTCTTGAATCAAGACAGCTTTATCAAGGCCACCGTGCTTCGCGCCACCGAGTGGGCTCTTTGCAAATTCGAGATTAACCATCACGACGTGTGTTCTCCTTGTCTACAAATACTGAATCGGTGATTACGCCAGTTACAACGCGATCAGCCATTGGGATGGCAATCTTTTCGCCCTTACGAGCCAAACCGTTAGCAACTAATGCAAGTGCAAATGAACGACCTAATGCAGCTGAGTCATAAGAACTAGTGATGTAACCAATGTGCTTAACCGGCGGTGCAGTTTTCTCGTCTGCACCAGCAACTATGTAAGCGCCTTCTGGAATCACACAAGAGCCATCATCAGCCAGAATTCCAACTAATTGGTGACGTCCGTCGCGAGCGGTGTCGGCTCGGCTAAATGAACGCTTACCAATGAAGTCATCCTTTTTCTTGGAAACAATCCAATTCATGTCTAAGTCATCAGGAGTCTGAGTTCCATCAGTTTCCTGACCAACGATTACGAATCCCTTTTCAGCACGAAGTACGTGCATAGTTTCGGTGCCGTATGGCGTGATGTTTAGGTCAGCACCCTTTGCCATAACGGATTCCCAAATGTGCAATCCGTAGATTGCTGGCACGTTGATTTCGTAGGCAAGTTCACCAGAGAACGAGATTCGGGCGATACGTGCTGGAACACCAGCTACATCAGCATGCTTGTTCTCCATGAAAGCAAAAGCTTCATTCGAAACATCAATTGATGGAGCTAGACGACGCATCAATTCACGACTCTTAGGTCCAACGATGGCAACTGTGGAAATCTGTTCGGTTACTGAAGTGCAGTAAACCTCAAGATGTGGCCATTCAGTTTGTAGCCATTCCTCAAGCCAGTCCAGAACCTTTGCGGCACCACCAGTTGTAGTGGTCATTAGCCAATGGTTTTCGCTGATTCGGGTAGTCACACCATCGTCAAAGACCATGCCATCAACACCACACATTAAGCCGTAACGGCTCATACCAACTTTCAGCGTGGAGAACATGTTTGTGTAAATCAAATCCAAGAACTGACCGGCATCTTTACCCTGGATGTCGATTTTGCCAAGAGTTGAGGCATCCATAACTCCAACGCCTTCACGAACTGCAGCACATTCGCGCAGTACCGCGGCATGCATGGATTCACCAGGCATAGGGAAGTACCAAGGTCGCTTCCACTGGCCGACGTCTTCCATCGGTGCACCACTTGCTCGATGCCAAGCATGAATCGGGGTAGTGCGCTCTGGATCGGAAAGCAATCCACGATCGCGACCCGCAAGAGCTGCAAATGGAATTGAAATGTATGGCGGACGGAAAGTTAAGGAACCAATTTCATCTGGTGCCTTGCCAATCGCTTGACCAATTAGGCCCATAGTCACAGTGCCGCTGGTCTTGCCTTGATCATGCGCGGTACCAATTGCGGTGTAACGCTTTACGTGTTCGATACTTCTCATGCCAGCATCAATTGCGCGCTTGAAATCACGGTAAGTCGCATCGCGCTGGAAATCAACGAAGGCCACTAGTGCTTGTTCAGTTGAAAGCTTTGGACCAAAGAAAATGGCAGCCTCATCATCATCACCAAAATCACCGGCCAACATTCCTGTTGTGCTCGTTAGGGAATCCTTGTGCTTAACGATGAACGCAGCGCGCTTTGCACTCCAAGTTGGCTTAATGCCAATAAATGTTGCCAAGTGAACAATCGGAGTCCAGCCGCCCGAAACAGCTAGCAGATCTATTTTGATCGTTTCCTGAAGATCTGATTTTGCATCCACAATTGTGACACTGCTGAGCAAGCCATCAAGATTAGCTTGGGTATCAATTACCGTTGCACCCTTAATCAAGCGGATACCTAGTTTTTCAATGGCTTTGCGTGACGATTTCTTTGAGGACTTGGAAACCTTTTTTCTGATGTCAACAACAGCAGCTACATGTACTCCAGCTTTGTGCAATCTAATTGCGTCGCGGTAACCCTGATTGTCAACGGTTACAACAACCGCGGTCTTGAATGGGTTCGCACCATTTGAAACATAAGTGGCTGCCGCGTGCGAAAGCATAATTCCTGGGCGGTCATTGTTGGCAAAAACTAAATGACGCTGGAATGCACCAGTTGCAAGCACAGTGTGATCGGCACGAATGTGCCAAGTCCTGATGCGTGACATTTCGGTGTGTACGTTGACATCAAGGTGATCAGTGCGACGTTCTGTTGCAACTGAATATCCCTGGTCATACAAACCTTGCACTGTGGTGCGTGGCAAGTAAGTTACGTTTTCGCGCTCAAGTACGGACAGCAGTTCAGCTGGAACTGGCTGACCTAGATAAACCAGATGGCCACCAGCAGTTGGCTTGTCATCAATAACTATGACGCTCTTGCCAAGATCTGAAAACTTCTTTGCGGCTTCAAGACCAGAAGTTCCAGCACCTACAACTAGAACATCTACGTGACGGTTTGCTTTGTCGTAGCGGGAATTGTCGCGAGTATCAGGCAAGTCGCCTACGCCTTGAGCGCTGCGAACAACTAGCCCTTCAACTATCTCGATAGTGGTGGACATAACCATTGGTTCGCCCGCACCAGAGTCGATGTTTACCAATGCATTTGGTTCTTCAACCCAAAGTCCCATGACTCCGCGTGGACGATCTTTGTAAGAACTGTCGGTGAAATGCAAAACGCCATTACGCAATAGAGCAGAAGCTAGGCTCTCGCCCTTCTGGCCGGTGTACTGCTTGCCGTCGAATGTGAAATTTACTGTGCTCATGCTGGGCTCTTTGGCTGTTGGGTGAATGGTTTATAAGACGGACCGAATTCGTGGTTGATGGTGTTGCGCCAAACGTTGAACCAGCGGCGGCAACCGGCGCTGTGAACCCAGCGCTCTGCCATCCAACCCTTTGGATTGGAACGAATGAATACAAACTTGGCCCACTCTTCGTCGGTTAAGTTCGCGGAGTTTTCTGGGTAGGCAACATGTGCTTCGGAACCGTAATGAAACTCAGTTTCATCGCGTGGACCGCAGTATGGACAAGGGATATGCAACATAGTTATTCCTTAGTGGGCCACGCCGGCAGCGCCGTGCTCGTCGATTAAGTGACCGGAGATAAAACGATCCAGGGCATACGGCTTAGCAAGTGCATCTGGCTCACCATTTGCAATTGTTGCTGCCATGACCCAACCAGATCCTGGTGTGGCCTTGAATCCGCCAGTACCCCAACCTGAGTTAATGAACAGATTCTCCACTGGCGTTAGACCAATGATTGGAGACGCGTCAGGAGCGATATCAACAATGCCGCCCCAGGTGCGAAGTAGGTGAGCGCGTTCAAAGATTGGAAATAGCTCACATGCAGCAGCAAGCTGATGTTCAATCACATGGAAACCGCCACGTTGTGCGTATGAGTTATACGAGTCGGTTCCTGCACCCATAACAAGTTCACCCTTGTGCGCCTGACTGACATAAACGTGAACTGCGCCTGACATGACAACAGTGTCTAGAACTTGCTCAAGTAATGGTGAAACAAGTGCTTGCAATGGACGACTCTGTAGCGGAACATCGAAACCTGCCATGTTTGCCAGAACTGAAGTGTGACCAGCAGCAACCATGCCAACTTTGTTCGCAGCGATGTCGCCTTGCGTTGTTTTGATGCCTTGCACTTTGCCATCGACAATCTTGAAGCCAGTGACCTCACAGTTTTGAATAATGTCAACACCCAGGTCAGCAGCAGCCTTGGCATAACCCCAAGCAACCCAGTCATGCTTTGCAATTCCACCGCGTGGCTGGAAAGTAGCGCCCATAACTGGATAACGAATGTCTTCGCTGATGTTTACGATCGGAGCAATTTCTTTAACTTCTTCCGTAGTCAACCAAACACTGTCTACCGCATTTACATGGTTAGCGTAGAAGTTGCGCTGCTTGGATCGAACATCGCTCACGCTGTGGGCAAGTGTCATAACTCCACGCTGACTAAAGAACATTTCATAGCCAACTTCTTCTTCGAGGTTTTCCCAAAGCTTTAGTGAGTGATCGTAGATTCCCGCGGACTCATCCCAGAGATAATTGGAGCGAATGATGGTCGTGTTACGTCCCATGTTGCCGCCGGCCAACCAACCCTTTTCAATAATGGCTACGTTGGTAATGCCATGATTCTTGGCAAGGTAGTAAGCGGTAGCCAAGCCGTGGCCGCCAGCGCCAATGATGATTACGTCGTAGGACTTCTTAGGTTTTTGGTCAGCAACCCACAGAAAATCAGGGTGGTCTGGGAGTTCTACGGTACGTCTACGAGTCATATTCGCCATAAGAGAAACCTTATCTTTGCTGGATTAAGAGCGCAGTCTGGACATTGATGGATCAAACTGTGGGTCATCGCTGACTACAGCTGGGTACATCAAGTCGAAGTACTTAACGGTTACTTGGGTACCAAGAGTGGTGTGGCCAATTGGCAACCACGCGTAAGCAATTTGCTTGCCAATTGAATGTCCGAAGTAGGAACTAGTTGTGTAACCACTTGGCACACCGTTGACAAAGACTGGCTCTTTACCCATCAAAACATGCTCTGGGTTATCAAAGACTAGACAAACCAATTTTCGAGTGATTGCTGCCGGGTCAAGGGCTTCGAACGCTTCAGCTCCGATGTAGCCACCACCCTTGCGAACTGAGAATGCCAAACCAGCTTCATGTGGATTGTGCTCGCTAGTCATGTCAGTTCCGTAAGACCGGTAACCCTTTTCTAGGCGCATTGAGTTAAACGCGCCACGACCTGCAGGAATGATTCCGAATTCTTTGCCGGCTTCCATCAAGGTGTCCCAAAGCTTTAGAGCCATGTCAGCATCGGTATAAATCTCGTAACCAAGTTCGCCAACGTAGGACAAGCGCCAAAGTGTTGCTGGGACTTGATCTAAGTAAAGAGACTTTGCCTTGAAGTAACCGAAGGCTTCATTTGATACATCAACGTTTGTTAACTTCTCAACAACCTTGCGAGCGTGTGGCCCGAACAAACCAAGTCCAACCGTGCCAGAAGTTACATCCTTGATGTGAACTGTGTCTGGAGCTGCGGACTTTAGGCGAGCCACATCGATTGCACTGTTGGCACCAATCATGAAGTGAGTTTCAGCTAACCGAGTAACTGTTACGTCAGAAAGAATTCCAGCGTCCTTGGTAAGCATCAAGCAGTAAGTGACTGAGCCTGGCGCCTTATCAAGCTTTCCTGTGGTCTGTTCCATCAAGAACTCCATGGAGCCCTTGCCAGTAACTTCAATTCGCTTAAGTGCAGTGATGTCGAACAGACCAACATTTTCACGAACGTATTGCGCTTCAGCGCCAATGATTGGTGACCAGTAACGAGCCGACCATTCATCGCGGGCTGGCGTTGGATACTTAGTAACAAGATCCTTGTTTGCTTCGTACCACTGTGGGCGCTCAAAGCCGGACGCTTCTAAGAAGTACCCACCTAGATCTTGTTGACGATGGTAGAAACCTGTGGTGCGAAGTGGGCGAGGCTTTTCCATTGGCTGCAATGGATGAATGATGTCGTAAACCTCAATGTAGTTCTGGGCCCCACGCATTGAAATGTGGTTTGGTCCAAGTTGGTGAGGTTCAAAACGATTTACATCGCATTCGTGAACTGCAAGCTTTGGATGACCATCAATGATCCATTCAGCAGTTGCGCGAGCAACACCAACGGCCTGCGTTACCCAAACTGCTTCGGCAACCCAGAATCCCTTAAGGCCGTTCCATTCACCCATAAGCGGGAAAGTGTCAACCGTAAACGAGAACATGCCGTTCATGCCATCGACGATTTTGGCGTCTTTTAGTTCTGGTAGTACTTGACCTGCAATTCCTTGCACTGGTTCCCACTCCGGAGCAGTGAATGTCATCTGACTTGGCATGATTTCTGCCTTGTCGAATGGCAGGATTTCCTCAGACTCAACTGGAAGTGGGCGATGTAAGTACGAACCAATTCCCATGCCGTTAAAGCGCTGACGGAAGTACAAATCTTCACCTTGGTGACGCATGATCGGAATCGTAATTTCTTCAGTTTGGTCGGCAAGGGATGGAATGTCTTCAGTCCAAGCAAGTTGATGTGCAAGTGGTTGGAAGGCTTTTGACATGCCAAACATGCGGCCAACTTTTGGACCCCAAATTCCAGCACAAGAAATTACGATTTCAGCTGGGAAGAATCCTTGATCAGTCATAACGCCCGTTACTTGACCAGCTTCTTGCTCAATCGAAATAACTTCGGTGCGATCTTTGAAAACTGCACCACGAGATTCAGCAAGACGCTGTAACGCTTGAACTGAACGAACTGCCTTAGCGATGCCGTCAGTAGGGCAGTAGATCGCACCAAGAATTGATTTTGGATCGAGCACTGGATGAAGTTCACCAGCTCGTTCTGGTGAGATTACTTCAGCTTCGTAACCGTAAGCATGCAGCCAAGCTGTGCGTCGGTGTAATTCTTTAAGGCGCTCTGGGGTAGTTGCAACTTCAAGGGAGCCAACTTGGTAGAAGCCTGGACCTTCTTCATGTTCAATAGTTAAAAGTTTGTTGATTGTTTGATCCGCCATAGCAGCAAGTGTTTTGTTTCCGGTTACTTTTTGCACGAGACCTGGTGCATGTGAAGTAGATCCACCTGGTGCGGGCATTGGACCTTGCTCAAGAACGGTTACATCAGTCCAACCGCGTTCAGTTAACTCGTCAGCAAGTGAACTGCCAACGATTCCGCCACCAATGATTACGATTTTTTTCACGAGTAACCCTCATTCGCTTGAAATCTACTGTTGCGAACTATGCAACAGAGTGCGTTGTGCGCAACAAGATAATCGTCCTCTTGAAGGCGCCTAAGGTCAAGCGGAATGAAAAAACTGGTGGGTCCAATTGCTTGGACCCACCAGTTTTAGGTGACTTAATAGCCAGGCTTACTTGAGCCAGCCATCCACTGTTGCCTTGTTGGCATCGATCCACTTCTGAGCTGCTACTGCAGGATCAGTTCCGGCTTCGATGTCAGCTGCTACAGCATTCTGGTCATCATTTGTCCATTTGAAGTTCGTAACGATCTTGGTGAATGCATCGTTAGCTTCCATAGCCTTAGGTGTTGCTAACTTCATCAGAGGTAGCTCTGGGTAGTCAGTTAGACCTGAAGCTTCTGCAGGATCTGTCCAGTCATTAGCTGGGAAATTGACGCGAGCCATAGGAACCTTCGCTAGGAAGTTCTGTGGCGTCCACCAATAACCGATTGCAGCAGTCTTGTTCTCAGATGCCTTTGTGAACACATCAATTAGAGCTGCTTCTGACCCTTGTGGGAGAACAGTGAAGTTAAGGTCATTTGCAGAAACCAACTTCTCACCAATTGTTGTGTATCCCGGAGGACCTTCATACCAAGCACCCTTGCCCTTTGATTCGTCAGTGACGAAAAGGTCTGCGTACTTGTTTAGGTTTGCTGAATCAGTAATGTCTGGGTATTCATCAGCCATCCACTGAGGAATGTACATACCGATGATGCCTACGTTTCCGTTGTCGCCAACTTCAACAAGTGCGCCACGATCTGCCCATTCTTGCCAGCGGCCGCCGCCCCAGTCTTCTACGACAAGGTCAACAGATCCACTTTCCATTGCATCGTAAGTTACGCCTGCTTCAGCAAGTGTGACCTGCGAAATGTCGCAACCGTTTGCCTTGGCAACTTCGGTTATGACCTGTGCTGAAGCTGTGTAACCAACCCAAGCATGCATTGCGATTGCATATGAACCACACTCTGCTAGTGCTGCATCACCTGATGGGGCTGCTGATGCTTCTGCATCAACGCCTGCGCCACCACATGCAGTTAGCAACAATGCAGCTGCTGCGGCAAGCACAGAGGCTTTAGCACCAACTCTTTTGTTCCGAACCATTCTTATCTCCTCGCTAGGAAATGAACCATCTTGCGACAGTCCCTCAAACCAACGTTTGTTAGTTTGAAATCTAGTGCTTTGGGGCCGAATTTCGGGCCACCATGTACTGTGCGATTCGGTCGATCATCACGCCAAGCAACAAGATACAGAAGCCTGCGACCAGGCCTTTTCCTTGAAGTTCGGGCTTTGAGGCTCCGAGTAGCACCAAGTAGCCGAGGCCACCGCCGCCTACAAAGCCACCGATAACCACAACCGCTAGTACAAATATCAATCCTTGATTAGTTGCCAGCAGCAGGGACTTCTTTGCGGCTGGAAGTTGTACTTTCGTTATAAGTTGCCACTTGGTGGAACCGGTCGAAGTAGCCGCTTCGACCATGTTTACTGGCACTTCTCGAATGCCCTGACCCACGATTTTCACCACAATTGGAATCGAATACACGATGCCAGTGGCAATAGCGGTAAATCTAGAAGGTCCAAAGAAACCAAGCATCGGAATCAGGTATACGAAAGCTGGCAGGGTTTGACCCGCATCCAGGATTGGTCGCAAGGCTCGTTCAGCTCGAACGCTTCTTCCAATCCAAACTCCTACTACGACACCAACAATCATCGTGAGCATCGTGGCCACAATGGTTTGCGTAAATGTGATCATGGTGTCGTACCAAAGTCCTGTTGCAACAACAGCAATCAACAAGGTTGCAGAAACAATTGCGGATCTAATCCCACCAAGAATTAGCGAGATCAAAGTGATCATCGCGATGGTTAAGTACCAAGGTGAGTTAGCCAATACGCTTTCGAGCGGATTTAGCACTCCAACTGTGACTGCTTTACTCAGGCCTGCAGTTAGCAGTTCCATGTTTTCGGTCACCCAAGTCACAGAAGAGTCAGATACATTTGCCACTTGCGAGCTAATGTCTATCTGTTTTGGAAAGAATGCCGCCCAAGCCATTTGACGTGACAACACAATGCCAACGATCGCTGTGATGCCAGCAATTATTAGGGCAAGTTTTCTGCGCTTTCGATCCGCTTCAGACGGTGGAACAAACGTGTCCTTCTTTGTGATCGCAGCAGACGTACTTCGATCCAACATAATTGCGATCAGCACAACTGCAATGCCAGCAACAAACCCATCGCCGACATTTCGAATAATCAAAGCATCAATAACTGGCTTACCAAGTCCAGGTGCGCCAATAAGTGCCGCAATAACCACAAAGGAAAGCGCTGCCATAACCGTTTGATTAATTCCCATAATGATTGTGCGTGATGACATCGGGAGTTGAACCTTACGCAGCAGTTGTCGCTTTGTCGTACCCATTGAAGTACCGGCTTCAACTGGGCTGGTTGGCACACCACGAATTCCAAATGCTGTTAAGCGAACCGCAATTGGAATGCTGTAAACCATCGTGGCGATAGTTGCAGATGCCGGGCCAATCAAAAAGACGAGAGCAAGGGGAGCCAAGTAAACCAAAGTAGGCAGGATCTGCGCCAAGTCGAGAATTGGCGTCACTACTTTAAGTACTCGATCTGAAAGTCCAGCCCAAATTCCAACTGGAATTCCAATGGCTAACGAAAGTATCACGGCAGCAAAGGTCATTGCCAAGGTATCCATGGAATCTGTCCATAGACCTAGGGCGCCGCAAGCGAACGTTAAGGCAACTGCAGCAAAAGCCATGCGAACGTTCGAGACTGCAAAAACCACAAAGCCAATTAATGAAATAACACCAAGCCATCCAAGGACGGGGATACTCGAGCTGCCGTTTGGAATTGCAATGAATTCTCGAATGATGTTTACGAAACCATCAACAAACTCTCGGATGGGATTAAAGAAGTACTTAAAGGCAAGGCCATCATTTCGGTTATCTCGAATTGAGTCCGCAACTTCACCCGCCCAGGCAGTGAACTTTGAGTTCTCTGGAACGGCTAGCTCCAAAGTTGCTTTACCTTGCAAGATTTGGGCAACGGCAACCCAAATGATTAACAGGCCACCAAGAAGCCAACTACGCCTAATTGTTTTAGGCGCAATCTTTATTGCCGGTTCAGTCCTAACGCTCATGCGTGAGTACCGCCTCCGACAACCTGCAAGATGTCGCGGGATTTAATGTAGCCAATTATGTTTCCACCTTCGACCACTCCAACTGGTCCGTTTGCATCAAGCACGGCTGCGGTTGCATCACGAATTACTGTGTCTGCTGGAATTGTGCGTCCAGTCGCAGTTTCGGAATCTGCTAGTGGTCGGGCAATAGTGCGAACTGTAAGAACATGGGACTTAGGAACATCGCGCGTGAAATCTTCCACATAAGCATCGGCAGGATTTGCAATCAGTTCTTCAGCAGTTCCCATTTGCACAACTGCACCATCACGCATAATTGCAATGCGATCACCAAGCTTTAAGGCTTCAGACAAGTCATGAGTAATAAAAACCATGGTCTTACCGAGTTCTTCGTGAAGTCGAATAACTTCGGTCTGCATATCCCGGCGAATTAATGGATCAAGTGCCGAGAATGGTTCATCTAGGAACATAACTTCAGGATCCACTGCAAGAGCGCGAGCAAGACCAACTCGTTGCTGCATACCGCCCGAAAGCTGTTCTGGATATGCGTAGGCAAAACCTTGAAGTCCTACAAGTTCAATAACTTCGTTTGCACGAGCATGACGCTTTTCTTTGCTGACACCATTAACTTCAAGTGCAAAGGCAATGTTGTCTATTACTTTGCGATGTGGCAATAAGCCAAAGTTTTGAAACACCATAGAAAACTTTGTGCGGCGCAATTCTCGAAGCCTTGCATCATTTGCTTTCATGATGTCTTCGCCGTCTAGTACGACGCTTCCCGAAGTTGGTTCAATAAGTCGGGTTAAACAGCGAACCAGTGTTGACTTACCAGATCCCGAAAGACCCATGACAACGAAGACTTCACCTGGAGCTACGTCAAATGAAACGTCGCGAACAGCGGCAGTATTGCCGGTCTTCTCGCGCAGTTCAGCACGCGGCAACGCGGCATCTGGGCTGTCAACAATCTTTTCTGGGTTGGGACCGAAGACCTGCCAAAGGTTATTAACTGAGATCGCACTCGAGTTGTTAGACATTTACTTGCCCTTTCGCTGGTGTGAACCACTCCGATGGTGCTGGAGCTAGATTTTGCCAAATGTGCTTGTGCTCTAGATATTCTGCAAGCCCTGCTTCGCCAAGCTCGCGACCATTACCTGATTGCTTGAAGCCACCCCATTCTGCTTGCGCAACATAAGGATGATAATCGTTGATCCAAATTGTTCCATGACGAAGGCGCCGTGCCATGCGTTGCGCCTTTTCTGAATCAGTTGTCCATACGGCTCCGGCTAGTCCAAAGATGGTGTCATTGCCAAGTTTGATGGCTTCATCTTCAGTTTCGAAGGTCTCTACGGTCAAGATTGGTCCGAAAGATTCATCTTGGACACAGGACATCTCAGTAGTGCAGTTGTCTAAAACAGTTGGGCGATAGAAGAAACCATTTGCAAACTGAGATCCTTCAGGACGCCTTCCTCCGGCACGTAGTACTGCGCCTTCGGCAAGGGCATCAGCCACATAACGTTCCACTTTGTCGCGATGAGCTGAGCTGATTAGAGCGCCGGTTTCAGCATCTTCATCGTGAGCGCCACCGAGGCGGATTAACTCAGCTCTCCGTGCGATTTCATCAACGACTTGGTCGTGAACTTTTTTCTCGACTAGAAGTCTCGCGCCTGCTGAACACACTTGGCCCGAGTGCAGGAAGACAGCAGTGAGCGCGTTATCGATTGCTGCGTCCAAATCTGCATCAGCAAAAATAATGTTTGGATTCTTGCCACCGAGTTCAAGTGCGACTCGCTTGATTGTTTCGGCAGAGTTAATCATCAACCGTTTGCCAGTTGCCAAACTTCCGGTGAATGAAACCATGTCTACGCCTGGATGAGTACTTAGTGGACCACCAGCAACAGCTCCTGCACCAAGAACTAAGTTTGCAACACCGGCTGGAAGTCCGGCTTCAGTAAACACATCCATCATCATTGATGTTGTTGTTGGCGTAAGTTCACTTGGCTTAATAACGAATGTGCAACCAGTAGCAATAGCTGGCGCCATCTTCCAAGATGCCTGCAGCAGGGGATAGTTCCAAGGGGTAATCATTGCAACTACACCAATAGGTTCAGATGTCATAGTGCTGCGAACGTTTTCACGACCTGGATCAACTTCTCGATCATGTGACTTTGGTGCCAACTTGGCAAAGTATCTAAATACGGAAATTACATCATCGATGTCATAACGGGCTTCAACAATTCGTTTTGCAGTGTCTTCTGATTCAGCTTGGGCGAATAGTTCTTTGTCGCGCTCTAGAATCTCGGCAACTTGTTCCAGAATTTTCCCGCGCTGCTCAACACTAAACGACGGCCAGTGCGTGCCATCAAAAGTATTTCGCGCGGCGTCAATGGCTGAAACTGTGTCAGCTGCGCCGCCTTCATGGAAGGTTGCAACTAAATGTCCATCAGCAGGATGCAAGACATTTCGGATTTCTCCTGAGGAGCTGCCTTGACGTTTTCCGTTGATAAACAGTTCAGTCACTTTTTCGTATTTCATAGGTAAAAACCTTACTCTCGCCAGAAGTTCGGATTACCCGAAAGCTTGGATGCACTTTGTTTCACAATGTGGCCTAAAGACTCAAAATCCTCAGGCTTAATACGACTGGCTGGCCCGGAAATAACGAGTGCTGCAGTTACCTCACCGTGCTCATCTCGAATTGGAGCAGCTACTGCCATAAAGTCTGTTTCCATTTCTTGGTTGGCTACCGCATAGCCAAGTTCTCGAACCCGTTCAAGCTCTTTTTCGAGTGCAGTTCCAGAAGTAATAGTGTTTGGGGCCAACTTTTCCCACGAGTCCGGGCGAGCTGCAATTCGTTCTGAAGTTTCTAGCCATGCTGTCAAGGCCTTGCCACTGGCAGTGCAATGAGTTGGGACACTTTGTCCAAGCCAACTTCGCATAGATACTTTTGAAGGACCGATGACTTGGTCAACGTACAACACTCGGTTGTTATCAAGTACTGCGATGTTTACGGTTTCGCCGACTTCAGTTGCCAATGCCTTGGTCACAGCTCGGGATCCTGAAACTGCATCTAGTGAACTAGTAACTGAGCCGGCAAGACGAACTAAGCCAAGTCCTAATCGGTAGCGACCGCGATCGGAAACTTGATCAACCAGACCGCGATTCAATAGGGCAGACATAAGTCTGGATGCGGTCGATTTGTGAACTCCAAGGTCGGCTGCGATTTCAGTAACACCAGATTCACCGCGTTGTGCCAAGATCTCAAGGATCATTAAGGCCCGATCTACCGATTGAACGGAACTACTTTCCGTCAAATGAGTGTTGCCCATGGCGCAACATTATGCGTCATGGGCAACACCTGTCTGGCGTTTTACAAACTTGTTAGAACAAACCTACAACTTCGCCATTTTCGAGTTTGATGCTATTTGCAGCCGGAACCTTAGGCAGGCCTGGCATTGTCATGATGTCTCCAGTTACAACCACGATGAACTCTGCACCCGCACTTAAGCGGATTTCCCGAATCGCAACAGTGTGGCCAGATGGCGCGCCCTTCGCTGCTGCATCTGTTGAGAATGAGTACTGAGTCTTAGCCATGCAGATCGGGAAGTGACCGTAACCGGCATCTTCAAACACCTTGAACTGATCCTTAACGCTCTTGTCAGCAACTACTTCGCCAGCATCATAGATTTCAGTTGCAATCGTCGACACCTTGTCCCAAAGTGACATGGTGTCTGGATACAGCGGCTTAAATGCTGCAGTTCCACCTTCAACAATTTCAACAACCTTTTTCGCAAGCTCAGTTGTTCCCTTGCTACCTTCGGCCCAGTGAGTGCAGCGAATAGCGTCAACGCCCATTTCGGCGCAGTACTTTTGCACTGCAGCAAATTCAGCGTCAGTATCAGTTGTGAAGTTGTTGACACCAACTACAACTGGAACGCCAAACTTTTGTACGTTGCGGATGTGGCGACCAAGGTTTGCAAGTCCAGCTTCAACGGCTGCAACATTTTCTTTACCAAGATCATCCTTTGCAACGCCGCCATGCATCTTGAGCGCACGAACTGTCGCAACGATTACTGCCGCAGCTGGTTCTAGACCGGCTTTGCGACATTTAATGTCAAAGAATTTCTCAGCACCAAGGTCAGCGCCAAAGCCTGCTTCAGTAACTACATAGTCACCAAGCTTTAGTGCAGTATGTGTTGCCAGTACTGTGTTGCAACCATGAGCAATGTTTGCAAAAGGTCCACCGTGTACAAATGCCGGATTGTTCTCAAGAGTCTGAACCAAGTTAGGCATCAGGGCATCTTTAAGAAGTACGGTCATCGCACCATTTGCATTTAGTTGTGCTGCAGTAATCGCAACTTTGTCGCGGGTGTAGCCAACAACAATGTTTCCAAGACGACGTTCTAGATCTTCTAGATCCATTGCTAGACAAAGAATTGCCATGACTTCGCTTGCAACCGTGATGTCAAAGCCTGCTTCACGTGGGTAACCATTTCCAGGTCCACCAAGTGCTGCAGTGATTTCGCGCAGGGCACGATCGTTCATATCGATTACGCGCTTCCAAGCGATACGACGCACGTCGATGCCTAGTTCGTTACCCCAGTAAATGTGGTTATCAAGCATCGCGGAAAGCAAGTTATGCGCGGCACCGATGGCATGGAAGTCGCCAGTGAAGTGAAGGTTAATGTCTTCCATTGGAACTACCTGGGCAAAACCGCCACCAGCAGCGCCACCCTTCATGCCAAAGCATGGACCAAGGGATGGTTCGCGCAGACAAACTATTGCCTTTTTACCGATGGCGTTTAGACCATCACCTAAACCAACAGTGGTTGTTGTTTTACCTTCACCCGCAGGGGTTGGAGTCATTGCGGTGACAAGCACAAGCTTGCCATTTGGCTTTGATTTCAACGAGGAGATGAATTCCATATTGATCTTGGCCTTTGTTGGACCATAGTTCAGAACTGCATCTGCAGGAATACCGATTTTTGCTGCAACCGAAACAATTGATTCAGTCGTAGCTGCCCGAGCAATATCGATATCAGATTTCATGCTAATAACTCCTTTTTGCGCTTGTCGACCCATTCGTCAAGCTCTTCTTTGATTGCGGAATCCATTGCTGGAGGTTCGTACTCTTCGATCATTTTGTGTGCAATTTCGTTGGCACGCACATCTGTTGTCTTTGAACCATTGCGTGACCAGCGGTCGAAGTTATCTGCTGACGACAGGAATGGTCGGTAGAAGCAATCGCGGAATCGCTCCATAGTGTGCTGAGTTCCTAGGAAGTGACCACCATGACCAGATTCTTCGTGAGCTTCGAATGCCAAGGATGCTTCATCGATTTCAAATGGAGTGAACTCAGCCTGCATGGCCTGAAGAATTTCAACGTCCATAACAAACTTTTCATAGCAAGCTACGAGGCCACCTTCAAGCCAACCAGCTGCGTGCATAACGAAGTTTGTGCCAGCTAGGAATGTTGCGTGCATCGTCATCAAGGTTTGGTAACCAGCCTGGGCATCAACTGTCTGGGCAGCGTTTAGTCCACCACCACCACGGAATGGCAATTTGAAGTGGCGGGCAATCTGGCCAGTGCAAAGCAGACCCATTGCTGATTCTGGAGTACCAAACATTGGGGAACCGGACTGCATGTCAATGTTTGAAAGGAATGAACCAAACACAACCGGGCAGCCTGG
>JBEION010000146.1:0-3302 GCA_040377565.1 Candidatus Nanopelagicales bacterium
ATGGATCCACAAGGTTCACTGTCAATCGGTCTTGGTGTTAACCCAGATGATCTTGGCGGCAAGCGAACTGTCTACGACATGTTGATGGATTCAAGTTCGGTACCTGCATCAGATGTTGTTATGAAGACTTCGGTACCTGGTCTGGATTTGTTACCAGCAAACATTCAATTAAGCGCTGCTGAATTGCGACTTGCCGGCGAAGTAGCGCGTGAATACGCACTTGATCGAGCATTTGAATCAGTGCGCCCGCTTTATGACTACATCTTGATCGATTGCCAGCCTTCACTAGGTCTGCTAACCGTTAACGCGCTAACTGCTGCCGACGGCGTAGTAATTCCGATGGAATGTGAGTTCTTTGCACTTCGTGGAGTTGAAATGCTTCGCGAAACCATTACCAAGGTGCAAGAGCGCCTAAACAATCGCTTAACTATTGATGGCGTACTTCCAACCATGGTTGACGCGCGTACTTTGCACACCAGAGAAACAATTCAAGCTGTGCTTGATGCGTTTGGTGATTCGGTATTCCACACCACAATCAGCCGCACGGTTAAGTTCCCAGAAACAACTAAAGCTGGTGTTTCGATAATTGAGCAAGCACCAAACTCATCCGGTGCTCAGAATTATCGCAACCTGGCTTGGGAACTTGTATCTCGTCTAGAGGCCCAAGGCTCGGTTGCTAAGTAATGTTTGCGGCGTCTGCCGAGCCTGATCTAAAGACCGCTGCGCCGGAAGAAACTTCAGACTCATTTGTAGTTTCCTTAGAAGAATTCTCGGGACCATTTGACGTACTGCTTTCGTTAATTGCTAAACATCGACTTGATGTAACAGCACTTTCGCTGCACCAAGTAACCGATGATTTTCTGGCTTACATCAAAGCGCGCGGAGACGAATGGACACTTGATGAGGCAACCGAATTCTTAGTAATTGCCGCCACACTGCTAGATCTAAAAGCTGCTCGTTTGATCCCCGGTGGGGAAGTGGAAGACGAAGAAGACATTGCAGTTTTGGAAGCCCGAGATTTGTTGTTGGCTCGACTTTTGCAGTATCGAGCATTCAAGGAAATGTCGGCTGACTTTAAACACCGACTTGCAACTGCTGGCCGTCAGCACCCACGAGCAGCTGGACTTGATGAAAAGTTCGCCAAGTTACTTCCAGAAGTTGAATTAGGGATGGGACCGGATGACTTTGCCAACTTAGCTGCCCGAGCTCTTGAGCCTAAGTTGCCTGACATCATCTCGGTCGCACACATTCACGCTGCAAGAGTTTCGGTACGCGAGCAAGCAGCGATCATGGTTGAGAGACTGCGCAGAGTTGGGCAAGCATCATTTAGAACTCTGACTCGAGATTGTGATACTACTTTGCTAGTTGTAGCGAGATTCTTAGCCTTGCTTGAGATCTATCGCGATGGTCTAGTTACTTTTGATCAGCCGACACCACTGGGAGAGCTTTACGTTCGGTGGATCGGGGATGACGATCTTGATGCAAATTCGCTGCGAGAGATTGATGAGTTTGATACCACTGAAGTGCAAGATTTTAGAACCCAATTGGGCGACGTTGAAGCTAGCGAGCAAGTCGATGACGAGATAGGTGACCAGCCAAATGAGTGAAGAAACAGTTGAATTAATCGATGGCGAATCCGCTACCGAAACCGAGCTAGACGACGGCATTTCATTGGGTGCTCCATCACTTCGTGCTGCGATTGAAGCTTTGCTTATGGTCACCGAAGAACCTATGAGCACATCAACTCTTGCAACCCTGACTCGGACTCCAGAAGAAGTTGTTGTGACAACATTGCATGACTTGGCTCAGGAGTATGCAGTTCAAGAGCGCGGCTTTGATTTGCGTGAACTAGGCGGCGGCTGGAGATTTTGGACCAGAGATAACTGTGCGCAGGTTGTTGAAAGATTTGTGCTCGACGGGCAACACGGCAGGCTTTCCCAAGCTGGCCTAGAAACTTTAGCTGTAGTTGCATATCGCCAACCGGTTACTCGATCAAGAATTTCTGCAATCAGAGGTGTAAACGTAGATGGTGTTGTCCGTACCTTGGTGACTCGTGGCTTAATCGAAGAAACTGGCCATGACCACGAAACTGGCGCGCACCTTTATCGCACAACTACTTACTTCCTAGAGCGTCTGGGACTTAAGTCTTTGGATGAACTACCGCCAATTGCAGCTCACTTACCTATGCCTGACAATGTCGAAGAAGTTTTAGATTTAGCGAATAACTAGCCAGTTATGGAAGAGAACGAAGTTCGCTTACAAAAAGTTCTGGCCAGTGCCGGACTTGGGTCGCGGCGCAAATGTGAAGAATTCATTACTGCTGGGCGCGTGACGGTTAATGGTGAAGTTATCGACGAGTTAGGTTCCAGAGTTGATCCTGATGTTGACATCATTCATGTCGATGGCGTTCGAATAGCTCAAACCAGTGGTCACATTGTCGTTGCACTAAACAAGCCACGAGGCGTTGTAACCACTATGTCTGACGATCAAGGCCGCGAGTGTGTTGGTGACTTAGTAGCCGAGTTTGAGCAGCGCCTATTTCATGTAGGTCGACTTGATGCAGACACCGAAGGCTTGCTGTTACTAACTAACGATGGCGAACTAAGTCAACGGCTAGGCCATCCATCACATGGAATTGTAAAGACATATTTGGCTCGGGTATCTGGACGAGTTACCAAGGAAGACATTGCAAAAATCATCGCTGGGTTTCCAATTGAAGGCACTCCAGTAGCAGTTACGGATTGCAAGATCTATGAAAGTGGCAAGAACCAGACCGTAGTTCAGATTTCAATACACGAAGGCCGGAATCGAATTCTGCGCAAACTTTTTGATGAACTTGGCTACCCAGTCCAGGACTTGGTTCGCACCAAAATCGGACCAATAGCTCTTGGAAGTTTGCGTTCTGGCCATTTGCGCGTGCTGGAAAACAAAGAATTGGGAAAACTCTATAGTTCCGTTGGGCTCTAAGATATAGCCATGAACATTAGAGCCATCAGGGGAGCAACCTGTCTGCAGCGCGATGATGCAACTGAAATGGCAGAGGCTGTCACGGAATTGCTACTCGAGCTAATGTCGAGAAATGCTGTCGATACTGATGACTTGATTAGTGTTTTATTCACTTCGACTCCAGATTTACATAGCGCGTTTCCAGCAGCAGCTGCACGGGGAGTCGGACTTGCCGACGTACCACTAATTTGCGCTCAGGAAATTGACGTTGCTGGAGCAATGGAAAAAGTTGTGCGAGTTATGGTTCAAGTTCAAACCTCGAAGCCAAGATCTGAAATTAAACACGTTTACTTACG
>JBEION010000275.1:0-1768 GCA_040377565.1 Candidatus Nanopelagicales bacterium
CGCGCCAGTGCGCGGCCCCGAAAAATTGGAACAGTTACTCGAGGCAGTAAAGACTTGGGCAGATGCCAACCCAGATGCGCCATGGGTTCGCGGTGAAGGTTATGACCCAAGCCTTTCACCACGTGGTGAGTTTGACGCCAAGTGGCTAGACGAAATTGTTCCTGATCGTCCAGTTGTATTACGCGCGATGGATTATCACACTGCTTGGGTGAACACGAAAGCGCTAGAGCTCGCAGGTATCACCAAGGACACACCTCAACCAGGTGATGGTGAAATTTCATTGCGTGAAGATGGCACGCCATCAGGCACCCTTCGCGAATGGGGTGCTTGGAAAATGGTTTATGACTTGTTACCACCACTAACTTTGGATCAACGTGATCAAGCCCTGCGCGCGGCATCGACGGCATTTTCATCTTGTGGTGTTACCTGGGCACAAGATGCCTGGGTTGAAGA
Source organism: Candidatus Nanopelagicales bacterium (assembly GCA_040377565.1). Taxonomy (GTDB): domain Bacteria; phylum Actinomycetota; class Actinomycetes; order S36-B12; family UBA5976; genus UBA5976. Next base: position 454 of record JBEION010000275.1, read on the forward strand.
AGACACTATGGAAAGTTGGTTGCAGGCAGCCAAATCTGGAGCATTAACATTCCGAGCAAATCTTGCCTGGTTAGCTGAACCTGAAGGTGTTTGGAAAACCAAGATTGATTCATTTGAAACCAATCGAGATCGAGTGAAGCGAGAAGCACCAGAGCGACTAACCGGTAACACCGTTAAATTCTTTGCTGATGGAATTCTTGAAGGCGGCACTGCAGCAGTGCTTGAAGATTATTGCGATTGCCCAAATAAAGGAATGCCGAACTGGCGTCGCGAGGAATTACTCGAGGCGGTAGCAGCTGTGGTAGCTCGAGGTTTTCAAGCTCACATCCATGCGATTGGAGATGCTGGAATTAGAAATGCACTAGACGCATTTGAGCATGCTCGAAAAGTTGGGGGCAAGCTGATTAATCCAGTTATCGCTCATTCCCAGTTGATTGATCCCGCAGACCTGCCTCGCTTTAAAGAACTCGATGTGATTGCTAACTTCGAACCCCTTTGGGCTCAGCTTGCAAATGAACAAGTTGTGCTGACTATTCCGCGACTTGGACAAGAGCGCGCCGATCGACAATATCCAATGGCAACTCTGCTGCACAGTGGTACCAAGATTTCATTTGGTTCGGATTGGCCAGTTACTTCTCCGGTTCCTATGGAGGGAATTGGTATCGCAATCACCCGCCAAACGGATGAAGAATTTCCGCCAGGTGGCTGGGTGCCACATGAGCGCCTGACTCTTAATGAGGCACTAACTGCTTACACAATGGGAACTGCGGTTCAGGCTGGTGAAGAAGAACTTTGGGGTGACTTGGCAATTGGCAAACGCGCCGATGTAGTAATGATGGACACCGACATTCATTCACTGGAACCAATGCGAGTTCGCAAAGCCAAAGTCGTTGGTACTTGGCTTGGTGGCGTTCGAGTTTTTGGCAAATAAGTTTTGCCTGATCGGTCAGGATAGGTTTGAGCCGTGGAATTAACGCCTTCGGAACTCGATCGACTCTTGATCTTTAATGTGGCCCAGCTTGCGCAATCTCGCAGAGCGCGAGGCGTGAAACTAAACAAACCTGAGGCTGTCGCCTTAATCTCACATGCAGTTATCGAATCTGCGCGAGATGGCGCTAGCCACTCGCAAGCCCTGCATGCTGGAATCAGTGCCGTGACCGACGCTGACTTATTGCCAGGTGTTGGACCACTATTAAGTGGGATCGCAGTTGAGGCAGTTTTCTCTGACGGTCGCAGACTAGTTGTAGTTGATTTTGAATCTAAAGATCTGGATGTGCCAGGTAAAGTAACTCGCCTTGAGCCAATCGCAAGCATC
>JBEION010000249.1:0-2108 GCA_040377565.1 Candidatus Nanopelagicales bacterium
ATGACTTAACCCAAACAACCTGGGGCTTTAGTCGCGATGACGTCGAAGCGTCCTTCTTAGCAACTTACTTGGATCGTGGCATCTTCACGGTTTCGCCATTTGAATCACTAGATGTCGATGGCGTTGGTGCTCTAATCAAGATTGCAGTTGAGAAGGGTCGTGCAACTCGACCAGACATCAAGCTAGGTGTTTGTGGTGAACACGGTGGAGATCCTGAATCAATCAAGTTCTTCCATGAAGTTGGACTTGATTATGTTTCGTGCTCACCATTCCGCGTTCCAGTTGCCCGTCTTGAAGCAGGTCGAGTAAGCGTTTCTTAAGTAACCGGTGCTGCTTCGGATTTTGCAATCTTTACCGCAAACCAAGCTGCGCAAGCCGTGGTTATTGGAGTGCTCAGCGCCAAAGCAATTGAGCCAACCATGATCAATGCCAGTTCTTGAGCCACAACCTCGTCATTTATTAATCGAGCTAGCGGTGGACTGGCAGCAACTATGAGCATCAAAGTAACAAGTGCCGATCCAACGTAAGCAAAGGCAATCGTGTAAATCGACGATGCGATGTGATCTCGTCCGATGCGCATGCCGCCAAAGAATAATTGTCGCCAAGTTTGCTTCTCATTAGCGCTAGCTAGTTCCCAAACTGCCGAGCTTTGAGTAACGGTTACGTCATTAAGTGCACCAAAGCCTGCAATGACCATGCTGGCAATCAATAGATTTGAGAGTTTTACTTGGGAAGCAACAGCAGACAACACAAGATCTTCATCACCAGTTATGCCAGTTAAACGAAGTGCATCGGTTGACCAAAGTGCGCCGATCATGGCTATGGCCGAGCCGCAAAGAGTTCCAACGATTGCCGCCCCTGTTTTCAAACTGAACCCATGAACTAGATACAAAACTAAAGCCGTGATTGCTATTACTACTCCACCAACTACATAAACGACTTGCTGACCTTGAATCAACGACGGAATCAAGTAGACGATCAAGAGTCCAAAAGTAATTACTAGTCCAAGTAAGGCGCGTAGTCCTCCAAAACCTGCGGTTAAAAACATAATTATCAAGAACACTGCGAACAAAACGTAGATTCCATTAGTGCGCTCAAAGTCATTAAAGATGTAATCGTTACCTGTTTCAATCGGGATCGAGGCAACTGAGACCTTGTCACCGGAATGAATTCCAAAGTCCACAATTGTTGGTTCGACATCAAACTTTGCAATCTCGCCTGTATTTGGTCCCGTTAATAACTTTGCGGAAATATGTGCACATTGCGAAGTAGAGAAATTTCCTGACGCATCCTGCGTAGCACCATTAGAAATACAGTCATACTTTTCGATAGTTTGAACTTCGACCGTAAAGAATTCAGATTGCTCGACATAGCCAAAAATACCTTTGTCGATTTGGAGATTACTGCCTGGCCATGAAACAAAGATCGTAAAGACACCAAGAAACGTTAATGGCAGCAAAATTGCCAGCAAGACTTTGTGGAGTCTGGTTTCCTTTTCAGGATCTATCCACGATGAGTCAAGATCGCTCGCCCTCTTGTGGGAATGGCCGTGTGAACCCATGACTAGTCGCAGACTGCACCGTTGCTAGCTGAGCCCACAAGTTTCACGTACTTTGCCAGAACGCCACGATCGTATTTGTGTGGAACTGGCTTGAAACTCTTGCGTCGCTCAACTAGAACGGATTCATCAACAAGTAAGTCAAGCTTGCGCTCACTGATGTTGATTCGAACTTTGTCGCCGTGCTCTACGAATGCTATCGGCCCACCATCGACTGCTTCAGGTGCAACGTGGCCAATGCAAAGTCCAGTAGTTCCACCACTGAATCGACCATCTGTAATAAGCATGACTTCTTTACCAAGTCCAGCACCCTTGATTGCGCCAGTGATCATGAGCATTTCGCGCATGCCTGGTCCACCCTTAGGTCCTTCGTATCTAATGATGACAACATCGCCAGCTTGGATATCTCCGCTTTCAAGTGCATCCATTGCAGCGCGTTCACGTTCGTATACCTTTGCTGGACCTTCAAAAATATCAACTGGGATTCCAGCAGTTTTGCAGACTGCGCCTTCAGGGGATAGTGATCCACTCAGGATTGATATTCCGCCAG